>JAASSE010000316.1 GCA_021768055.1 Gammaproteobacteria bacterium
GTATCTTGATTTGGGGATAATAATAGCTTCAGATCCAGACAGTTGTGGAAAAACCAGGTCCGTACCATATCCATCAGTCAGCACAACCAGTTTATCGTTGGCCACATTCTCGCCTGACGACAGGAACCGACTATCGGCGCACCTGAAGACCAGCAGCGCGACAGTGCCCGGAGGGGGTTCAAGATACACCGAGCAAGCCTGGCTAAAACGATCCGCAGCCAGTATCGCTTGATCGGTCTCAAGCATGGCATAGTCGGCACGAAAACTTCCCTTGCCGATTTGCCGTACTTCCTGGTTAATACCGTTACGCTGCATGAACTCTTCATTCTCCTCAGGTGAGAAGAATGTAAGACTTTCTCTTAAGGGCAGATCTGAGGCGAATTCGTAGTAGTCCATAAGCATTATCTAAAAGCATTTGGCTAAGTTGCGCAATTCCTAAATAAAAGAGCCACGGTCTTGCCTTCATTACAAGTCGACTGCCTACTTCTGCGCGATAACTATCAGACGGCCACAAGACAATATTAGATTTCGCTAACAGTCTCCTTTGGGTCGTTAACGGACTATCTGTCACGGCGAATATTAGGAAACGCTTACAAGTATTTCTGTATAAATCTATCCACCCACAAAAAAACCGCCACCCCGAGGGGCAGCGGCTTCTGTGTGGCTTTAGGTGTTCCAAGTAAGTGTGGTCAGAAAACCGGCACTTTTTTCCTATCACTATACCCCCCTGCATTAGCAGGCCTTTTTTATTGTGCAGGCACTAGCCGTTATTGGATGCGTGCCAGGTCATCAGCGAGTGAGCCGGCGACGTTTTCCGGTATCGATTCCACCATGAATTGATAATTTTCATGGTCAACGCCGGCGGCAATGTTGGTACCTTTATGTATTTCTGCAATCATGCTTGGCGCCAATTCGAAACGCAGGAAGTGCACCGCAGAAGTTTTGTCTTCGGTACTACGCTCGAGGTCTTCATCGGCAATCGGGTAGACTTTTTCCATACCGTCGACCTGTAACCAGATCTTGTTCTCGATGCCGACCAGTTTTTGCAGCATCTGCTTGCGCTGTTCAACATCGGCATACTGGACCATCATCGTGGCTTTCCAGTTGGTACCATCCGGAATCAGCGGATTGTAGGCATCCAGTTCCTCCTGGATACCCTCTGCCTCGAAGATCTTTTCAGCCTTCAGCATTTCCTGGACCTGGTACTGCATAATCAGGCGGTCTTCAAAAAACAGCACCAGGTTGTCGCCCAGGTCGAGGCGCCGGTTTTTCTTGTGTTCCATAACGCGCTTGCGAAATTCATCGCGTATTTCTGCGTACTCTTCGAGTGAGTACAGGTCTTCTCTGGTTAATTTGTTCATCATATTTCTATTCAGTTCGTTCATCAGATTCCGTACGCCTTGCGTACCAGGGTTATCGGGTGTTCGGGTTTGCTGCCGTCGGCAAGACCGGCTTCGATATGATGTCCTGCCATGGCGCAGTCACTGGTATAACAGTCGGCACCGGCCTGCTTGACGCGGTTGGCGACCGGCTTGCAGATTTTCATCGCCATATCGTGAAACTCGCTCTTGAAGGTGTAGGTACCGTCATGTCCGGAGCAGCGTTCAATAGGCAAAACTTCGGTGTCCTGGATTAATTGCAACAGGTCACGTGTTTTCATGCCGATGTTCTGCACGCGTTGATGACAGGCGACATGATAGGAAATTTTACCCAGCGGATTTTTGAAGTCGGTGTTCAGCTTGTTTTCCTTGTGGCGCAGCATCAGGTATTCAAACGGGTCGAACATCGCATTCTTTACTTTTTGTACATCGGCGTCTTCAGGGAACATCAACGGCAGTTCCTGCTTGAACATCAGGGTGCAGGACGGAACCGGCGTAACGATATCCCAGCCATCATCCACCAGTGCAGCAAGTACTTTTATATTGGCGTCTTTGGCAGCTGTTACCGACTCGAGATCACCAAGCTCGAGCTTGGGCATGCCGCAGCACTGCGTACCTTCTGCCAGTTTTACCGGGATGTTGTTGTGCTCGAACACGCGGATCAGGTCTTCACCGATCTGTGGTTCGTTGTAATTGCCGTAACAGGTTGCAAACAGCGCAACCTTGCCGGAAGTGGCCTCTGTTTTTTCAGGTGCTGCATCGAGCACGGTGCGTTTGGCATCGCGCTTGTTCAGGGTTTTCGAATGATACTTCGGCAACAGGGCATCCGGGTGAATGCCCAGGGTTTTGTCCATCAGCTTGCGTGTTGCCTTGTTGGCATTGACCGCATTCACTGTTTGCGTAATTACCGGGATGCTTGCAAGTTTGCCCAGGGCATCCGTTGATGTAATCAGCTTGTCACGCTTTTTGGCTTCACCTTTTTTGAACTTGATGGCTTTTGCGCGCAGCATCAGGTGTGGAAAATCCACGTTCCACTCATGCGGTGGCACGTACGGACACTTGGTCATGTAACACAGGTCACACAGGTAGCAGTGGTCGACGACCTGCCAGTAGTCCTTTTTATCAACACCGTCGACTTCCATGGTGTCGGATTCGTCCACCAGGTCGAACAGGGTCGGGAATGAACCGCACAGGCTGACGCAGCGGCGGCAGCCGTGGCAGATATCATAGACGCGCTCGAGTTCAACGAACAGCGCGTTCTCATTCCAGAATTCCGCTTTGTCGTGTCCGA
>JAASSE010000317.1 GCA_021768055.1 Gammaproteobacteria bacterium
CAACCTTGCGCTTGTTGTCTATGTACAGGTCGGCCAGTTCCTTGAGTTTCTTCTTGTGGGATGCCAGCGACTCATCATCATCACCCTTGGACATTTCTGCTACGAAATCCAGCGTGTAGGGCTCGACGCCACGCTTGAACTCGTCAAAGCTGATCTGCCAGTGCTTCACCGGTTTGGCACGGTTCTTTTGTTCGACGATTTCGCCTTCTCTTCTGCGCTGGGCTATGGCCTCGTATTTATCGAGCTTGACCTTGAGTTCCTTCGCCTGTGTATCCTTTTCCGCATCAAATGCATACTTGGAAGTACCACGCATGCCATAACCAATATCATAAGGACCGGTGGCGAACACGCAGTGTTTGTTGACAAAGTCAGTGTCGACGGCACCACGCTTGATGATTTCGCGTGCAAGGTAGTTGAAGATGGCGAGGTCCGATCCGGGCTTGAAAATGATTTCCGAATCGGCAATGTCAGAAGTCTGGTTGGAGCATGTCGTCAGGTTAACCAGTTTGACATTTTCTTCATCACCCAGTTTGCGATCAGACACGCGTGCCCACAGGATCGGGTGACACTCGGCCATGTTTGCGCCCCAGGTAACCACGGTGTCGGTGTGATCGATGTCGTCATTGTTGCCGGCCGGCTCGTCGATACCGAAAGACTGGATAAAAGCGACCACTGCGGAAGCCATGCAGTGACGCGCATTGGGATCGATGTTGTTACTGCGGAAACCTGCCTTCATCAACTTGGCAGAAGTATAGCCCTCCGGGATGGTGTACTGGCCGGAACCGAAGATTGCAACACCATGCGGGCCCATTTCCTTGTAGGTTTTCTTGAACTGTTTTTCCATTTCGTCGAAGGCCTGATCCCAGGTGACCGGGTGGAACTTGCCGTTCTTGTCGAACTTGCCGTCCTTCATGCGCATCAGTGGCTGGGTCAGGCGGTCCCTGCCATACTGGATCTTGCCGTTGAAATAACCCTTGATGCAGTTCAGTCCTCTATTAACCGGTGCATCCGGGTCGCCCTTGGTGGCAACGATTCTACCATCTTTGGTTGCAACCATAATGCCGCAACCGGTACCGCAAAAGCGGCAAACGCTCTTGTCCCACTGCCAGCCGGCTTCGGCTTCTTTGGTAGCAGCCTGAACTGTTTGACTGATGGGCAAGCCGATAGTCGCCGCCGCAGATGCAGCGACACTGGTTTTAAGAAATTCACGGCGTGTTTGTTCCATCTCGGACCTCCAACATGGTTATAGGTTTACCGGAATTCTCATCCGGCATTTGATTGGTGTCTTTTTGTACCTGATAGTTAATCATTGAGAGATGTTGGCACAACTGACCGGGGCAGGCCGGTGAGCTCATCAAGGTCATCAGGTAAGGGTTCTGTATTAAGGCTGCCGTCTTCTGCAAAGTAGTGATAAACCAACTCTGCGAGCACGATGCCCGGCATCTTCTTGATCTTTTTCAGGCCGGTGACTTCATCATTAATGGTTTCAGCTTCCTGAACAATGATGATTCTGCTGCTGTCGCGATCGACATGATGGACTTCAACATCAGGCAAAGCATTGAGCGCATCGATGACAGCATCGATTTCTGATGGGGTGGATATAACGAGAATGCCGGACAGGTTCATAACAAAGTCACCCTGTCATTTGCAGTTGTTCTGGAATGCATTTCATCCGCCAACCTATGTCATTTTCATCTGGTCGGATGAATGTACTACAAAATCTATAACTGTTTATTTGACATAGATTAAATTTAGTCCAATTTCTGTATTCAGGAATTTTATTGAATGCTAATACAGTAATGAGACTCGTTGTACTCACGGCGCTGGATTTTTCCATCAGTGATTAACAGGAAATGATGTTTTTATGTTTAAAAAACAGTGTGTAACTATTAATTAACACTATTCATTATTAATTAATATGACTATGTGTCATGTTTGAGCGCATATACCTTATATACATATACCTTTATATATGTACTGGATATATGTAGTGGTTTTTTAACCAGTGACCTGTGTTCAGGTAAGCATTCATTAATAAAAAAGAAGAGCCTGAGGAATCGGGTTATGCCTTCTGTAATACATCGATGTCTGTCGATTCACGGCTATCGCGGCCGTGATCGAGCGGCGCGGTTTGCAGCCGCAATGCATTCATCACGACAATCAGTGAGCTGAGCGACATACCGATTGCAGCACCCCAGGGTGGGATGTAACCGGCAGCGGCAAAGGGTATTGCAACCAGGTTGTATGCGGCAGCCCATGCGAAATTCTGCATGATATTTTGCCGCGTTTGCTGTGCAAGCCTGCGTGCATGCGCCAGTACACTGGCATCATCACCGAGTATCAGGAAATCACTGCTGACATTGGCCAGGTCGGTGGCAGAGGAAAAGGAAATGGACACATCCGCAGCAGCCAGTGTCGGTGCGTCATTGATGCCATCGCCGAACATTGCAATGCGGTGACCCTGCAACTGCTGAGCACGGGTCCAGGCAAGTTTGTCTCGCGGCGACTGTGCGCCATGACAATCACTGATTCCCAGCCCCCGGCACAGCTTTGCCACGCTGGTGTATGAGTCGCCGCTCAGTATTGAAAAATTCTGCACACCCGCCTCGGACAGACCGTTGAGCATATCTGTTATTCCTGTGCGCAAGGGATCATCAAACGTCAGCACC
>JAASSE010000318.1 GCA_021768055.1 Gammaproteobacteria bacterium
CATCGCCAAGACGGTTCAGCGGGATCTGCGAGATCAGCGCTTCGCGTTGATCTTCCGGCAGTTCACGCGTCATGTCGGTATCGATAAAACCCGGCGCAACGGCATTAACCGTTATGTTGCGCGAACCTATCTCGCGTGCCAGCGATTTGGTAAAGCCCATCATGCCGGCCTTGGTGGCCGAGTAGTTGGTCTGTCCGGGATTGCCTGTTGCACCAACGACAGATGCGATGTTGATGATGCGCCCTTTCCGGGCCTTCATCATGCTGCGCAGCACTGCTTTCGATAAACGATAAATCGATGTCAGGTTGGTGTTGACTACATCGTCCCACTGATCCTGTTTCATCATCATCAGCAGGTTATCTTTGGTAATGCCTGCATTGTTGACCAGGATACTGACGGCGCCATAGTCATCGGTTATCTGCTTGATTACGGCAGCAACAGATGCATCATCGGTCACATTCAGGCACATGCCCTTGCCGCCTGATGCTTCCAGGTAAGCGCTGATGGCATCCGCGCCTTTATCAGTTGTTGCTGTTCCGATCACGGTAGCGCCTGCTGCTGCAAGCTGTTCTGCGATGGCCTTGCCGATACCACGGCTGGCGCCGGTTACGAGGGCGATTTCGCCTTCCAGGTTGTTACTCATTTATTTATCCTGATTTGTACTGAGTTGCGTATGTTTGTTTATATTTGTGCATCCAGGAACTTCTGCATTGATGCCGGTGTATCCAGTGCGTAGGACTGGTGGTCCTTGTCGATGCGTTTGTTCAGGCCTGTTAACACCCTGCCCGGCCCGCATTCAACAATGGCGTCGGCGTCTTCCTTGATGATCTTTATCGTTTGCACCCAGAGCACCGGGTTGCATATCTGCCGCGCCAGTGCATCACGCATACTGTCTGCATCATCATGGGATTTTGCATCAACATTGTGTATCACCTGTATGTCCGGTGTTTTGAACTCAACAGAAGCGAGTACTTTTTTCATTTCTTCAGCTGCCGGTTTCATCAGGGAACTGTGTGAGGGTACGCTTACCGGCAACTTCAATGCACGCTTTGCGCCTTCTGCCTGCAGCATTTCAATGGCTCTGTCTACTGCTTCGGTTGCACCGGCAATGACGATCTGGCCAGGCGAGTTGTAGTTGACGGGTTCAACCGGTTTTCCTATTTCAGCCGATGCTTCCTTGCAGCCGAGGATGACCTGGTCGTCTGACAGGCCGATGATCGCTGCCATGGCGCCATCACCTTCAGCAACCGCGCTTTGCATCAGGCGCCCGCGTTCGGCCACCAGCTTGATTGCATCCTGGAAGTCGAGCACATTCGCTCCGACCAGTGCGGCATATTCGCCAAGGCTGTGGCCGGCAAGCGCATAGGGTTTCATCATGCATTGTTCTGACATGATGCGCATTACCGACACATCGGCTGCGAGCATCGCTGGTTGCGTGATTTCAGTCTGGTTCAACTTTTCTTCAGGCCCGTTGCTGACGATGTCCCAAAGATCGTAACCCAGTACTTCAGATGCCTGTCCAAAAGTTTGGCTCACCTGTTCCCATTCTTCGGCATACTCCTTGAGCATGCCTACAGATTGAGAGCCCTGGCCCGGGAAGACGACTGCAATGTTGTAATTCAGCATACTTGTTTCTCAATATTATTGTTTACAGACCTAATACATCCTGCATATCGTACAGGCCTGCAGGTTGTTGCTGCAACCAGTTGGCTGCGCGCACGGCGCCATTGGCAAATGTCATACGGCTGGATGCCTTGTGTGTAATTTCTACGCGCTCACCTTCGGTGGCGAACATCACGGTATGATCACCTACGATATCGCCTGCGCGTATGGTTTCGAAGCCGATGGTTTTTCTGTCACGTTCACCGGTGACACCTTCCCTGCCGTACACGGCACATTCGGCAAGATCCCTGCCCAGAGCATTGGCAACGACTTCACCCATGCGGATCGCGGTACCGGATGGTGCATCGACCTTGTGACGGTGATGTGCTTCGATGACTTCAATATCGACATCATCACCGAGTACACGTGCGGCCATGTCGAGTAATTTCAGACAAAGGTTAACGCCAACACTCATGTTCGGTGCAAAAACGACACCGATGGATTTTGCGGCATCGCTGATCTGCTGCTTGCCTGCTTCATCGAAACCGGTGGTGCCGATAATGATGTTCTTTTTATGTTTTACACACAGTGCAAGATTGTTGAGTGTAGATGCTGGTGTGGTGAAATCAATTAACGTATCGAACGTATCAATAACCTGTTCAAGGTTATCGGTTACCTTCACATTCAATTGACCAAGGCCGGCAAGGTCACCGGCATCGCTGCCAACTGTTGAATTGCCCGGCTGTTCAATCGCCGCGCTGAGTTGACAGTCATCATTCAGGTTGCAGGCCGCAATCAAGGATCGCCCCATGCGGCCGGCTGCCCCGGTTACAGCAATGTTCAACATTGCTTACTCCCAGTTATTGTTATTAATCGTAGTCCGGAAAAAACCGGCCTTACTTATGATTTCAAATCATCGAAAAATGATTTTACACGATCCATCCACGAATCACTCTGCGGGCTGTGTTGTTTGCCGTCTTCCTGGAGGGACTTGTCAAAATCGCGCAGCATGTCTTTTTGCTTGCTGCTGAGCTTGACGGGTGTTTCAACGTTGACCC
>JAASSE010000319.1 GCA_021768055.1 Gammaproteobacteria bacterium
CAGGCAGCCTCGTACAGTAGTCTTACATAATTACGGTACTGCAGGATCTGGTCGACCAGGATACGGGTGTCGGACAGAGCCAGTGCAACGATGATACCGCCTTCGATGATGGACGACAGCATGTCAGCCAGAGTATCGAGATCAGCATCGCAGGGATATTTTTCGTTGATGCGTTCGAGCTTGTCCCTGAACGACTCACGCCAGATCTCCAGGCACTCTGCGGTGACGTCGCGTACATCCTGATTCACGGTCTGGTTAGCCGAGGTGAAGGTCGCGACGAGGCAGCCGGGGTGGTTCTTTTGTACCTCAGCCATGGCTTCGGATAACAACTTGAGGAAGATCAGCATCTGCTGCAGCGGATCCTCGCTGAGTTCTTCGGCACGGTCGAACAGTCCGCTGAAGAAAGCTACATCATCGCGTTGATATTTCAGCATCAGGTGGACCGCAAGATCATCCTTGCTATTGAAGTGATAGAAGAAACCACCCTTGGTGATATTCGAAGCGGCAATGATCTCATCCAGCGATGTGCCAGCGAAGCCTTTTTGCAACATGATCGTTTGCGCGATGTTGAGAATATTCTCGCGTGTTGCTTCGCCTTTGGCGCCCATAATCCACCTCACTGCCTGTTTCGGCTCGCGATTTACTATACCGACCGTATAGTTTTTTATTTTATCGTGATGTCGAAGGCGATATCCAGCCCGGAAATATCGATGTAACATATTGTTATTAAAAGTAAAAAATAAATATTTTTGAAAAAAGTACCGTTCGTTCACTAGTTTTTGAGGGCGTCTTTTCTTACATTAAAACAAACCAACTGGTTTGTTTTGTAATTTACGCCAGTCACTACTATCAACGTTGTAAGGAGGAGGAAGTGTCATGTCTAAATACCGCGAATCACTGCCGCAGTTGAGTGAAAAACTGTTTATTACAGACAGCGGCCTTGAAACAACGCTGATCTTTCATAAAGGAATGGAATTACCGTACTTTGCAGCATTCGATTTGCTCAAGACCGTTGCTGGCGAACAGCAATTGAAGAATTACTATCGCCAGCATGCGGCCATCGCAGTCGAAAACAAGGCGGGTTTCGTGCTGGAAAGCGCAACCTGGCGCGCCAGTTCGGACTGGGGTGATCTGCTGGGTTACTCGGACATTGCACTGGATGCAATCAACCAGCAAGCCGTTGAAATATTGGCGGACCTGCGCGATGAACTGGAAACACCGGATTCACCCATGGTCATCAGTGGCTGTATCGGACCAAGAGGCGATGGCTACAATCCGGACACGTTCATGACTGCACAGGAGGCCAAGGAGTATCATGCCGTACAGATAAAGAGCTTTGCATCCTCGGTTGCGGATATGGTGACGGCGATGACGATCACCTATGCCGACGAGGCCATTGGTATCATACAGGCGGCGCGTGAGGAGAATATCCCGGTTGCGATTTCCTTTACCGTGGAAACGGATGGCTGTCTGCCCGATGGGCAAAGTCTGCAGGATACGATCGAGCGGGTCGATGCGGAAACGGACTCGGCAGCGGCTTACTACATGATCAATTGCGCACATCCAACGCACTTTGAGCAGAAGTTATATACGGATGCGTCGTGGTTGCAGCGCATTAAAGGCCTGCGTGCGAATGCATCGTGCAAGAGTCATGCGGAACTGGATGAATCGACCGAGCTCGATGATGGCAATCCCGTTGAACTGGGTGAACAATACAGGGAGTTCAAACAGAAGCTACATCAGTTAAATGTATTTGGTGGTTGCTGTGGCACTGACCACCGTCATGTTGAGGCTATCTGTAAATCAACTATGGCAGCATGAGGGTAATTGAGGTGTTTTTATAAACATGTTTTCCCTCGTCCCTCCTACTTCCGCGCTTTGCGCGGTTAGGAGGGTGCTGATGCCTTGTTTACTGCGTTCCTGATGCTTGACCAATTAATATTCAGCTATTTCTATTTTCTTTCCGCAAACTTAAAGCTGAAATTGTCACCCAACGCCTGTTGCATTTCGGATACCGTAAAGTGGGAGTCAGTTCGGTCGGCCCATACCTGGCATTCCAGCATGATCACATCGGTGCCTTTGGAAGATTCGAGATAGACTTCGGTGTAATAGCGCATAATGGTGCGTGATATCCGTTCCCGACCATCTATAGCACGTCTTACAGTGAATTCTTCGGGTTTTATTGTACGCGCGCCAAGTTCTCTGAATTCGAAATTGCAATTCAGGTAGTAAATATCCCTTTCTCTGTTCGTTATTATTTTTCCATGTTGAATGATTGCATGGGCTTTACCTTCGGGTATCTCAATGTTTTTATTCAGGGTCAGGGTGGAACCCTTGGGAATGCTGAAAGCCAGTGATGACGGATCGTCGGACTGCATCGACTGACAGGCTGTTAACAGGGTAACCATGATGATGAGGCTGTTTAGTTTCATGAGTGTTTCCTGTATCACTTGGTTCACTGAATTGCCCGTGATTTTCTACCCGCAACGGTATGTGTGTTATTCCGCCCTGCCAGACAGATTGTTAATATACGTTTAACAAAGGTCACTTTTCCTGCATTTCCTTGATGCGTTTTTCCAGCTGGCGAACTTGCTTGCGTAGTTCGACCAATTTGTGTGCTACGGCTGAGTTTTTGAAATAGTCTTTCATCG
>JAASSE010000320.1 GCA_021768055.1 Gammaproteobacteria bacterium
AGTGGAAAGCGGCGATCGAATCGATCAATCGTTCGGATCTGCCTGTGATCGCGGTCGACATACCGTCCGGCCTGAATGCTGACACCGGTGTGATTGCAGGTGCCGCGGTTAATGCAAACCACACGGTGTCGTTCATCGGCCTGAAAAAAGGCCTGTTTACCGCCAGCGGCAGAGCCTGTTGCGGCGCGGTCAGTTTCAGCGACTTGCAGGTTCCTGCCAGTGTCTGTGAAGGCGTCGAGTACGACGCCGAACTGCTGACGCAGCCAGCGCAGTGGTCGTTACCGCGGCGCCGGCACGACAACCACAAGGGTGAGAACGGACACGTGCTCATTATCGGTGGTAATCACGGCATGACCGGTGCTGTTATTCTGGCGGCGCGGGCGGCTTTGCGCGCCGGTGCCGGACTGGTATCGGTGCTGACACGTGCTGAACACGTCAATGCCGTGGTATCTGCCTGCCCGGAATGCATGGTGCATGGCAGCATGAACGGCGAGATTCCGCCAGCCTTGCTAGACCGGGTCGATTACCTCGCTATCGGCTGTGGCCTGGGGCAGGATGCCTGGGCGCAGCGCCTGCTGTACCTGGCGCTGATTTCGGACAAGCCGATGGTGCTGGATGCAGATGCATTGAACATGCTCGCCGGGCAGGACGGCACCAGCCTGACTGAAGAATGCATTATCACGCCCCATCCCGGTGAAGCTGCACGCTTGCTGGGTGTGACCGCGCGGGACATTCAGCAGGACCGCTTCGCCGCGGCGCTTGCATTGAAGCAGAAATACAATGCCCGCGTTGTGCTCAAGGGTTCAGGAACGATCGTGCAACAAACCGGCCGGCCGCGCGTGTGTGCGCTGGGTAATCCGGCGATGGCCACCGCGGGTATGGGTGATGTACTCACCGGCATGATTGCAGCAACAGTCGCGCAGGGATACAGTTTAAACAGGGCGGTGATCGCTGCCGTGTGCCGGCATGCGCGTGCGGCAGACCTTGCGGCAGCCGGTGATGACCGTGGCCTGATGGCAACGGATGTGATTGAACACATCCGCGCTGCCGCCAGCCAGGTGACATGAGCCAGCGTATTGAAAAAATCCTGCATGCGGAAGCAGAGCTGGAAGCCGTCGCCGCCAGGCTGGCCGAAGTGGTGGATACGGGTATCGTCGTGTACCTGCGCGGGCCGCTGGGCGCTGGTAAAACAACATTCGCACGCGGTTTTTTACGCGGGCTCGGTTACACAGGCATCGTCAAGAGCCCCACGTATACCCTGGTCGAACCCTACCGGTTCGAGCAGATAAATTGCTACCATTTCGACCTGTACCGTCTTGAAGATCCCGAGGAACTGGAGTTCACCGGGGCCAGGGATTATTTTAACGAGGCCTCGATCTGCCTGATCGAGTGGCCGGAAAAAGCTGCTGGTCTGTTACCGCAGGCGGACTTCGACTGCAGTCTGGAACACCATGAGCAGGGCAGGGCACTGACGCTAACTGCTTGTTCTACAAAGGCTGAGTCGTTCATGTTACATGCTTTTCCTGATTAATCACTATAGATAAGCTATCTATGTGTATAAAAAATATGAGAAAAATATTTTTATTTGCTTGCAAAAATAAAAAAAATAACCAAACTATTACTACAAGACTATGGGGCCGATGATAGCTTTCTGAGCATATGGAAAAAAATCGTCGACAATTTCTGAGGAAACTGGCCGGGCTTGGTGGCGTTGCTACCATGTCCGCAATGCCGTTCGTGGCCAAAGCAGCCGCTAAAACGCAGGTCAGGGACATACGTCTTTCCACCAATGACGGTTATATCAGGCTGGTTTTTGATCTCGACAAATCGGTCAAGCATTCCATTTTCTCCCTGGACAAACCTCAGCGCATCGTTCTCGACATGAAGAACACCAGCATGTCACACGGCATGGTGGATCGTGTCGGCGCCAATTCACTGATACGCGGTATTCGCAGCGGTGTACGCAACGGCGATGATCTGAGGGTCGTGTTCGATTTGCAGGACAAGGTCAGCCCGCGCAGTTTTGTGCTGGGTCCGTCCGGGAATTCCGGACACCGCCTGGTGCTTGATCTGCATACCGCGATGAAAGGCAAACATGTTGCAAAGAAACAGCCATTGCGTGATGTAATCGTCGCCATCGACGCTGGCCATGGCGGCAGGGACCCCGGTGCGACTGGTCGCAAGGGTACCAAGGAAAAAACTGTGACCCTGCAGATGGCCAGGCGGCTGGAGAAAAAGATCAATGCACAAAAAGGCATGAAGGCTGTGCTGGTCAGAAAGAATGACCGCTTTATGCGTTTGCGCGAGCGTATCCACAAAGCGCGTAAATACGAAGCGGACATGATGATTTCACTGCACGCGGATTCATTCCCGGATCCCCGTGCGCGCGGCTCGTCCGTCTATGCACTTTCAGTCGATGGTGCGACTTCAGAAACTGCCAAGCTAATGGCGGAAAAAGAAAACGCGGCAGACTTGCTGTTTGGTGATGTTGATGTGGCGGTTGAAGACAAGATGGTCAAGGAAGTGCTGTTCGACCTGTCACTGACCGGAACCATACAGTCCAGCCTGGATATCGGTGATGAAGTGCTGAAGGAAATCCGTCACGTCAATCGCGTGCACAGAAAGCATGTCCTGCAGG
>JAASSE010000321.1 GCA_021768055.1 Gammaproteobacteria bacterium
GGGTCTCACGGGACACCTGGTTGCGTAGCGCAAGCGAACCGTGATACAGAAGCCTGTTGTCAGGCAATGATGGCAGCGTTGCCGTATCGATGTAATCGTAGGCGCGGTGTTCAACAATCGTGTACTGCGGTTCACCGTTGTTGAATACAATATCGACGCTACCCGTCGGATGCGACGGGTCGGACTGCAAACCTGCCGTGTTCATGTTCCAGTCCTGCATTGCCGCGGTGACCTTTCTTCCCAGCTCATCATCACCGACGCTTGATATCACCAGTGGTGACAAACCGAAAGCCTGCAGATGCCAGGCAACGTTGAACGGCGCACCACCCAGCACTGAATTACCATCCGGAAAACAATCAAACAGCACTTCCCCAAATATCACCGGTACAGCATGATTGTTGTCATTCATTATTATTACCTGTTGCCGCTGACATCAATCGCCTACCTTGCAATCACGGAAAAAGTCATAATATTCTATCGCCTGCAGTATGCCTGCTGCAAAAGGCTTGTCTGCAAAGAATATATTTTCGCCTTTTACCAGGTCAGAAAGTTCTTCGTGATGACGATTAGCGACAACAACCGACTTGGTATTACCACGCATCATGTCCTCATCTGCACCCGAGCCGCCGGCTGCGAGAATATGGTCCAGCGGAATGTCCCACATCTCGGCGAACCAGCGCAGCGCATACCCCTTCGAAGCCCGCACAGGCACAATATCAAGGTACTGTCCAAATGCCAGAACCACATTTACAGACTGCTCGTACAGATGCAGCAGGTGAATTATTTCATTAACATCGGGCGCCAGCTCTGCATCGTAATAATAACTGATCTTGTATTTACTCTGTTCCCGCTTTGGTTGCAGCTTGAGTCCCGGTAATTCACTAAGCACTTGCACGACTGACCTGCGTATCCACAAGTGGTCGATATGGTTTGACCACGCGGTGTCGCGCGTCAGCCCGGGGTTGTAATAAATCTCGGTACCAAGGCTGGTAATCAATACATCAGGCAACGGGATATGGTATTGCTTGAGCACTTTCAATGCGGAATCAAGCCGGCGACCTGTAGCAATACCAAATGTCGTGCATCGCCTGTTGTCCCTGATTACCTGCACGAATTCCTTCAGCAAGTCCGGATTGCCCAGCAGGTTCTGGTCCAGGTCGGTGAATATTGCACGGTCATGATAGAGCATCGGGCGACGCTTGAGCTCCATCCTGTCGAGAGGCTCGCTCTTGTCGATAACGGGTTGTATCAGCTTCAGGTATTTGTCAGCGTGCGCCTGCCATGAATAATGCTCACGTACCCCCTTGATGCCATTGTGTGCCAGGCGTTTCCAGTTGTCCCGGTCTTTCAATATCTTTATCAGGGTATCTGCTATCACCTCTTTATCAAGCGGATCGACCAGGTAACCGTTATGACAGTTGTTAATAATGTCTGTCGGCCCGCCGTCCTCGGTTGCGACAATCGGCAGGCCGGATGCTGCGGCCTCGATCAGTGTCAGACCGAACGGTTCAGTCAACGCCGGATTTACAAAGACGCCGCCGGATGCTGCTGCAAGACGGTAAATAACCGGAACCTCCTCGGGACGATGGTGCTTGGGATAAGCGACTTTGCCGTAGAGATCGTATGAGTCTATGGAAAGGAAAATTTCCGCGAGCACGTCCTGTGTGCCACTGTCCATTTCGCGGATTTCATCACGGTTGCCCGCAATGATGACCAGGTTGGCAATACGTTTGAGTTCTTCCGATTCACCGAATGCTTCGACCAGGGTATTGATGTTCTTTCTCTGGTCGGGACGAGACAACGCCAGTATGATCGGCTTGTCCGGCTTCTGCAAAAAGCGGGATATATCGTTAAAAATCGTACTGTCGCGCTCATCGCCTTCTGCAGGATAAAACTGTTCAAGGTCGGTTCCTGGCGGTATTACTCTCATGGTTTGCGGCAGGTAATAATCGTACATGCCATATTGCTCGACGATTTCCTGATTGGTACTCGTTATGACACGTTCTGCTGCACCCAGTATTTCCTCTTCGGCATCGATGCGCCGTGAAATATTGTAGCGCTGCTCAATATCATCACGTTTCATACCGCTGGCGAGCAAGCGTTTACGCTTGGTGCGCCCGAGCGAATGGCCGGTGTGGACCAGTGGGATATTGAGTCTGTGTGATAGACGAGTACCGACATAACCGGCGTCGGCGTAATGACTGTGAATGATATCGGGCAGACGCTCCTGGCTGTTGAGATAATTCAGCGCATTGTCCGCAAAAATATCCAGAGAATCCCACAGGATCTCTTTCGGCAGGTAACCTTCTTCGCCACAATCGATGCGTACTATTTGCGCCCTGTCTGCCACCTGCTCGAACGGCTCGGCATAATCCTCGCTTACGTTTGGATCGACGATACGCCTGGTCAGCAGATCCACCTGCTCTACTTCGGGCCGTTCACCCAGTGCGCGCAACAGCTCAACAACATACTTTGTCTGGCCGCCGGTATCAGCATCCCTGCCAAGCTCAAGGTCCTGACCACGGATTAGCCCGTGAATACTTATCTGTACAATGTAGAGCTTGTTGTTATTCATTACTCTCCGCCTTGGTGCCGTCAGTGTTATTCATCGACATTGGCCGCCTCATCAATAAACC
>JAASSE010000322.1 GCA_021768055.1 Gammaproteobacteria bacterium
ATGCCGGCGGTCACTTCCTTACCTCCGAGACCCGTTACCAGTACAGTGATAATTTTTATCCCGGGCTGATGCGTGTTATCGGTCCGTTGTATCGCTACAGCTTTAAGTGGCTGGAAGATTCGATTAATTCGGTCACCGGTCTGTTGAGCGACGGTGTAAGAACACTGTATGCCAGTGCACAGCCTGCATTTTACCTGCTGGCAGCTGCGGTACTGGCAATGGCGTGGATACTGTTATGACAGAGCTGACCACAACTGAAATTATTATTGAATCCATACTGATGCCGATCGTGGCATTCGTGATCGGCCTGTTCATGGTATTGATGATGCGCAAGATCGCTGCTCGCATCCAGCGCCGTGTCGGCCCGCCGGTACTGCAGCCGATCTATGACATCGTGAAACTCTATGGCAAGAACACCCAGACCTCGCACGGCTGGATGCATGACATTGGTATCGTCATGGCCGTTGGTGGTTATGTTGCGGCCGAAGCTATGTTGCCGGTGCCGGGCCTGAACGGTATCGCCGAGAAGGGCGGGTTGATCGTGCTGACTTACATGATCATGATTCCATCGCTGGGGCTGGCGCTGGGTGTGGGCCAGTGCGCCAACCCTAACGGTTCCATCGGTATCTCGCGTGCACTCACCGCGATGCTGGCTTATGACATACCTTTCGTAATCGTGGTGTTCGGCGTGGCCTGGCATTTCGGTACTACCAACCTGGTCGAGATCATTGCAGCCCAGCAGGCAGCGGGGCCTTCCGGCTGGGGTGCATCGCAAATGCCGCTGCTGGCGATCGCCGGCCTGTTTGCGCTGCAGGGCATGCTCGGCAAGCAGCCGTTTGAAATTTATATCGCACCGGCTGAAATCGCGACCGGCCCCATGGTTGAAATGAGCGGCAAGTACCTAGGCGGCCTGTTCGTGATGCAGTGTTTACAGATTTATACCGCGGCTGTGCTGTATGCAACCCTGTTCCTCGGTGGCGGCGAGAACTGGCTCAGTTTCCTGGTGAAAATTTTTGCCGTGGTGGCGATACCGATGTCGATCGCGTTCGTGTTCCCGCGCTACAAAACCGAAGACCTGATACGCCTGTTGTGGAACTGGCCGGTGATGCTTGGCTTGCTCGGCCTGGCCTTTGTAATGAATTAGGGTAGTGATACAGCTCAAACAAGATAAGGAACAATGACAGACAAAACTGAAATTCCGGTAATGATAGAACGCGAGCAGGACCCGAAGCGTACCAATCCACTCGCGCATGTATTCGATGAACTGGTCAAGTTCTGCCGCTCGCGTTCCATGTTCATGTTGCACTACTGCACCGGATGCGGTGCCATCGAACTGCCGCCGGCAATGACATCACGCTTCGATATGGAGCGCCTCGGCATTCAGCCGATGGTGACACCGCGCCAGGCGGACATCCTGCTGGTTACCGGTTATGTTTCTGTGAAAACACTGAAACGCATCATTCTTACTTATGAACAAATGAGTTCACCCAAGTACGTGGTCGGCATCTGTTCCTGTACCGTCAACGGCGGCATGTACTGGCAAAGCTATGCCACTGCGAAAAAACTCGA
Organism: Gammaproteobacteria bacterium; assembly: GCA_021768055.1. Classification (GTDB taxonomy): domain Bacteria; phylum Pseudomonadota; class Gammaproteobacteria; order SZUA-229; family SZUA-229; genus JABDQW01. Next base: position 1,570 of record JAASSE010000322.1, read on the forward strand.
TGAATACCTGCCGATAGATTTATACATCGCCGGCTGCATGCCGCGTCCCGAAGCAGTTATCGAAGGCATGCAAAAACTGATGGCGGACATCCGCAGCGGCAAGGCCAGCAACTGGAAGGATTACTACCGCAACTACGATTATTACCTCGGCAACCAGCAACACCTGTTCGGCGAAAACTGGCAGACACCAACCGACGTGATCGGTGAAGCACGCAACTATTCACTCGAAGGACCGGGCACCACGGGTGAACACACGCAGTTGCTGGAACAGTATCAACAGCCGCTGGAACCGATCACCACGCATTTCAGAATCGGCGAGAGCGTGACTGTATCAGGGGAAGAGGACACGTAAATCATGAGCGGTGAAGTCGTCAAGTGGCTGGATAACCTGATCGCCGATGTCGACGGCGTCGGCTACAAGCGCAAGAGTGAACGGCGTATTCGCATGGATGTCGCTTCCGACACATTACCGACGTTACTGGAATTGCTACGCGGCCGTGCCAGTTACGTACACCTGTCCGCGATCACCTGCGTCGACTGGATCAAGGACGACGAGTTCGAACTCGTTTATCACCTGTGGTCGTATGAAAGCAACAACCTGGTGTCGGTGCACACGCGTATACCGCGCAGCCCCGGTGTTTATGTTTCCGTGTTCGATATTTACACGCCGGCGGCCTTCTTCGAACGCGACATCAATGAAATGTTCGGGCTCTATTTTGAGGGCAGTCCGGACATGGACAAGTTCATCCTCACCGAATGGGACGGGCCGCCGCCGATGCGCAAGGACTTTGATGCCGAAGGCTGGGTACACCGCAAGTTCAATTTCCAGGACGACCACCCCGACTGGCTCAAGGAACTCGAGGAAGAAGGCGGCGGGGTTGCGATACGGCCCGAAGAAGTACGGCTCAAGTTGCAGGCAGCCAGGCGTGCGGCGGAGGATGAGAAATGAGGCCGGAAAACTACCAGGCGCGCAATCATCCGCCGAGCAACGAGTATGAACTCAACTTCGGCCCCAACCATCCCGGCATCGAAGGCAACTATGCGTTGCAGCTGAAACTGCATGGC
>JAASSE010000323.1 GCA_021768055.1 Gammaproteobacteria bacterium
GATATCGTCTTTATCGAAAATGTCGGCAACCTGGTATGCCCGGCCAGCTTCGACCTGGGCCAGCATCATAATGTTACCCTGTTGTCCATACCGGAAGGTGATGACAAGCCGGCCAAGTACCCGGTCATGTTCCGCACTGCCGACCTTGTGTTGCTCAGTAAAAGCGACCTGCTGCCGGTACTCGATGACTTCGACCCGGAAAACGCAAAACGCTATTTGCACGATATAGCCAGTGCAGCGCCGGTGATCGAACTTTCATCTAAAAACGGATCGGGCATGCAGCACTGGCTTGACTGGCTCGCCCAACAGGTAGCAGCGCGCAGGGAGTATCTGGCACAACATCCACTGGAGGTTGGGCATGCGCACGAGCATCACCATCACCATGGTACTGAACATGAGCACGACGAGGGCAGGGCGTAACGCGTGACCATCAGCGCGAAACAATGGTTTGAACGTATTCACGAGCTGCCGCACAGGGGGCGGGTGAAAATCATGAACGTGTGTGGTGGCCATGAGCGTTCGATTACGATGGCAGGCCTGCGCAAGGCATTGCCTGATTACATCGAACTGGTACCGGGACCGGGCTGCCCGGTATGCATTTGTCCGGAAGAGGATGTCTTCGAGGCGATCCAGCTTGCGTTGCATGAAGACATTATCCTGGTAGCTTTTGGCGACATGCTGCGGGTGCCGGTGAACGTGAAGAAATCGCAGGCACGCACGCTGGAACAGGCCAAGGCTCAGGGGGCAGATATCCGCCCGATTGCATCGCCCACCGAGGCAGTGAGTATTGCCGAGGCCAATCCTGACAAGCCCGTGGTGTTTTTTGCCGCCGGCTTCGAGACTACCACAGCGCCAGTTGCCGCAATGCTGGTCGAAGGCGTACCCGAAAACCTGTCAGTGCTGTTGTCGGGACGCCTGACCTGGCCTGCTGTCGCCATGCTGCTGGAATCTGGCACACCCGGCTTTGATGCGCTGGTTGCACCGGGTCATGTCTCGACCGTGATGGGCCCGGAAGAATGGGAGTTTGTCGTTAAAAAACACCACATCCCGGCAGCAGTTGCCGGTTTTTCAACGGAAAGCCTGCTCGCGGCGATGTATTCAACCTTACGTCAGCTTAACGAAGGCCATTATTTTCTGGATAACTGTTATCCACAGCTGGTCAGGCCCGGCGGCAACAAGAATGCACAGGCCCATTTGAATAAAGCGATGAACGTAACCGATGCCAACTGGCGCGGTGTCGGTGTGATACCGGCATCCGGCTATGTACTGGACAAGGCCTACAGCAAGCATGATGCCAGAAAACTGTTCCCGTCCTACGCGGATGATGCACGCAAGCGTGCCGGTGAAATGCCGCCGGGTTGTGACTGTGCCAAGGTGGTGCTTGGAAAAATCTATCCCAATGAATGCAGGTTGTATGGCAAAGCCTGCATGCCCAGAAACCCGATAGGGCCCTGCATGGTTTCGGATGAAGGCGCCTGCCGCATCTGGTGGGCCGGCGGCATGCGTGAACTGGCAGATAACCATACCAAAGAGGAAGCTGTTGTCTAACCAGCCTTTATTAAAAGGCAAACAACAAGTCAACCCGGTCGCATCAGCCAGGCAGCTCGTGTTATCCGGGCATGTTCAGGGCGTCGGCTTCAGACCTTTCATTTACAGGCTTGCGCTTGAACACAAGCTCACCGGTTGGGTCAGAAACTGTGTCGGCCTTGTTGAAATCCATGTTCAGGGACGGCCCGCTGACCTGGATAATTTTATAACCGGCATTTTCGATAACAAACCGCCACTGGCACAACCCAGGATCGAATCAAACGAACGCACTGATGTCGGCGAGTTCGAATCCTTCAACATTTTGCAAAGCAAGGAACAGGGTGAGGCGCACATCAGCGTACCGGCTGATCTGTTTCTGTGCGATGACTGTCTGGTGGAACTGAACAGACCATCGGATCGCCGCTACCGTTACCCGTTCATCAACTGCACCCAGTGCGGGCCGCGTTACACCTTGATACGCAATCTGCCTTATGACCGGCCCAATACCACCATGGCGTCTTTTGAACTGTGCACACAGTGTCGTGCCGAGTATGAAGACCCTGGCAACCGCCGTTTTCATGCCGAGCCGGTAGCCTGCGCTGAATGCGGGCCTGCGCTCACATATAACAGTGATGAAACGGTGATTAATGATAATGAAGCTGCATTAAAAAATGCGGTGGCAGCATTGCGTGACGGAAGCGTGGTGGCAGTCAAGGGTATCGGTGGATATCATCTGATGTGTGATGCCGCCAGCAGCGAAGCTGTAAGCCGCTTGCGCAATAACAAACCTCGGCCGCATAAACCGCTGGCTATCATGTTCCCTGCACCGGCTGACAATCCTTTCAAGTATGCAGCGTCATCCATTGTCTTGAGTGATGATGACAAGGCATTCTTGTTGCAGCCGACCAGGCCGATTTTGCTGGTCGCAAAAAGCGATAACACGGATTTATCCGAACTGATTGCGCCGGGCCTGAATGAAGTGGGCGTGATGATGCCGTACAGCCCGTTGCACCATTTACTGCTCGATGCTTTCGGTGGGCCGCTGGTCGCCACGTCTGCCAACATCAGCGGCGAGCCGGTTCTGATACACAACCAGGACGTTGAAAA
>JAASSE010000324.1 GCA_021768055.1 Gammaproteobacteria bacterium
GAGACAGCCTTTATATCGAATCCGCGTGAAGAAAAGAACCTGAAGAGTTCCGCGCACCAGAAGAAAGTGGCGAATGCAATCAGCAAGGGAGTGAACAACTTCTTTGTACGCAAGGCACCGCCCGGTACCTGGCTGTCAGCCAGTGCAGCTGAGTACAAGGTTAAACGGGGTGATACCCTGGCTGGTATCGCCAGCAAGTATCAAACCAGTGTAGAGAATTTGCGTGCTCGAAATGCGATGCACACAAGTAACCTGATAGCAGGTCAGGTGCTTAAAATCCCGGTGAGTTAATAAGTTCAAATAATAAAACGCTCACATATTCCCTGCTTGATGGCCCGTTAATTCGGGCCATTTTTTTGCCTGATGACTACCTGGTGAGCTGGGTCAGGGTGAAGTCGACACCGCTTTCAAACTGGTCATCAGCAGTGAGATTGAAAACAGGCGGTGTTCCTGCGGTCAGGTTGAGTTCCGCCATTTGTGCCGGTGATATACGGATAGTGTAATTGCCAAGTGGTATATTGCTAATGACATAGAAGCCGTCGTATTCAGTTGATGTTGATTTAACAATACGCCCGCGTGCATCAACCACTTCAACAGTCACGCGCCCGGCTGGCTGGACCTTTCCGTTTCTGGACAGGTAGATAGTGCCGTCGATTTCACCGCTGGTGAAGATCGGGAAATCAAGCTGCATTGCCTGGCCCGGACGCGGTACGATGCGCATGCCTTCCAGTGCGACAGACCACAACGGGTCTTCCAGTGTGTCAGCTGCGATCGCCAGGTTTACAGGAACATGCTCTTGCGGACCGGTCATGAAGGCTATGCCATTATCATCTGTCCTGATTTGCCGGTAACCGTCATTGACCGTGAAGCCGACACCTTTGATGGGTTCATCGCCTTCGTCGAACAGGCCATCCTGGTTGTTGTCCAGAAATACACGTGCTGAAACACTGCCTCGTCCTGCGATCGCCAGTGCATGCGGTACCCATGCCTTCTCTCTCGGCTCTCTTCCCAGCCCGATTGAAAAACGGGCATCCAGGCTGACTATATCGTCTGTGTTATAACGCGCACCCAGAGAGAGAGTGTAGCCGCCAATCGCTTTCGAAGCTGACGCGCTGACTTCGGTCAGGTCTGCACGCAATGAATGGTTCAGGCCGAATGTAAATTGATAGTTCTTATACAGTGGCGGTCTCAGTGTTAAATCAACAGTGGTCACTTCCGAGGTGGGTTGGAATTCGTAATTGATCGTGCCGCGCAGGCTGTATCGTTCAATATAGCGGCTCAGTCCTAATGTACCGGTGAAAATATTCTGTATGTCCGAATTTTGTACATAGGTCAGCTGGTTGCTGATGGAAAGACCGTAGGTTTGCAGTGATATCAGGTTATTGATTTCATTACGGTCGTTGCCTGAAACAAAATCCGACATAATGAGTTCGAGGCTAAATGGTATGCGCGGCAGAAATGACGGCGGTATCGAGGTGTCAATTCTGAATTCGGTTTTGTCTTTGAACTCCTGCTGTGTCGGCTTGAATTCTTCACTGAAGAACCTGTTCATAGTGATGTGATTGAACTTGAATACAGTATTGCCAATACCGGTTTGTAAATCAAAGTAAACAGCTTCACCGCCATCAAGGTCATCTATGAGGCTCATAGTCGCAAAGAAAGACTCCCAGTAACCTGCTAATCCGGCCTGAAAGTAACGATGCTGTTCAGTCGTATTGGCACTGATATCTAACGGAATATCAGCTGCAATAAGTGACGCAGAGAAGCGGTTGGTCAAGCCAACATCATATTGGGCAGTCGCTCGGTATCCGCCGCGGTCATTGTCAGAAGCCAGTACACGGTAATAATGTTCGCCTTTTTTGGTCAAGGCCTGGCCGACTTCAAAAAACTCTTCCTGTTCGCGCACCTGGCCTTGGGGGCCGTAAAACATCAGGCGGAAGTAGTTGCGTCCATAAAGTAACGGGATGTCGGGAAAATCGTATTGTCCGTCATCTGCTTCGGATTGATAGCCGATCAAGCGGTCATTGTGGTACAGCTCGACTTCCCAGCCGGGCAGCAGATTGCCGCGAAAGCGCTGGCTGTCATAGACGTCAGGCCTGGTCAGCGCGAAATTGCTGAGCAATGCACCGGGCTCCTGGTCGCCCGGGATGGTGATGTTTTTTAATCGAGGTTCCGTGATATGGCCCAATGCATATTCTGATGCCCTGGCAAAACCCATTAATTCACTTTCCGGGTCTTTTTTTCCTAGTGTGAAGCGGGCATCGTTTTGCGAGCTGTCATCGGTTAGTAGTAGATACAATGATGCCGATTGCCCAAGCAGGTCGCCGGTAGCATAGGTTGTTGAACGCAGCGTATTGGTTGACTGATTATCGTCATGACGACTGGTGCCTTCGAATGTCTGGTCTATAAAGGGGACATTCCACATATCATACGGTTCGTAATGATAGGGATAATACGGCTGCTCTGTACTCAATCGGGCCCTGGTTCTGGCAATTCTTTCTTCACGTTCCATTCTCGTGATGAATGGAAACGGTTCCTTTGAGCGAATTTTTACCGTAGAAGAGAACAGGTCGATATCAATGGAGATGTCAAACCATTTTGATATCAGGTTTGTATCGATATAGATATCA
>JAASSE010000325.1 GCA_021768055.1 Gammaproteobacteria bacterium
GCATGCCTTTGGGTATGGTCAGCGGGTGCGCGCGTGACCGCTGTTGTTTGTACAGCTGGTCATAGGTGGCTTCGTCGGTGTGCTTGCCGCCGCAGCCACTGCCGATGATGGCGGCTGCATTAGTGAGAACGTCTTCTCCGTTGGTCAGGCCGGCATCGTCAACAGCTTCCCTGGCGGCGATGACCGCTAGCTGGGAAAACCGGTCGAGTATGGTGAGTTCATCGGAAGAGAAAAGGCTTTCAGCGTCGAACTCAGGCACCGTTACGCCCACCGGGATTTTTATCCCGTCCATAGGAAGATCCAGTGGTTTGATGGCAGATTGCCCTGCCTGTAATGCTTCCCAAAATGCAGATGCATTCAGGCCCAATCCTGAGACCGCGCCCAGGCCTGTGATCACGACACGATGGTTCATCGCATTAAAACTCTAGTGAGTCTATTAGGAATGAATACCTTCCAGCTTTTCTACAATGTCATTTACAGTAACGATAGAGCTGATAGCGTCATTGGGGATTTCAATATCGAAGGCTTCTTCAAGTTCGAATATAACGGTGATCGCCTTTAATGAATCGATACCTAGTGTTTCGAGTTTGGCATCGGGTGTGACATCCTCCGGTTTACAGTGCACTGTCTTGACAATAACGTCAGCTACTTTATCCAGTACCATTTAATTGTTCTTCTATAATTCTTGTAATAATTGTTGTATACAACGTCTGATCTATAGATGAGCATAGACCAGAATTATTCAATTCTGTTTATTCCATGATCAATCCAGGTGGTTAATCCTTGACCAGCCGCGAATAAGTCGTATTACAGCCACTACGGCATTAGAATGATTTTATGGTACTCATTCATGGCCCGTACGTCTACATTTTTTATCATGGATTTCAGGTAGATTTAATCTCTTTTTAAGGTGCAATTTCATTTGCAGTTTGAGTGAAAAATTGCCAATATGTGGGCCATAAGATTGTCAGATTTTCAGAAATCAAAGGGAAATCAATGGACATCCACCGTGGTTCCCATATCGAGCAGCATCCGAACGGGAACGATAAAAATAACAATCGGAGCCAGGCTGAATATACCCAGTTCAGCACGCGGTATGATCCTGAGACCGGTACGATCTGGTGCTGGATGCAGCCGGAGCCCCGACCCTGCCTGAATACAACACTGATCGATGAGCTAGTACAGCTTCAACAGCAGCTCACTTATACCTACAAGCAACAGGAAACCGGCACCGTCTGGCCGTTTCGTCACCTGATACTGGCTTCAAAAATACCGGGCATATACAACCTCGGCGGTGACCTCGAGTTATTCAAGGAATACATTCTTAACAAGGAAGAATTGAAACTCAGGGACTATGCATTCAAGTGCACTAATCTTGTGCATCGCAATATTCATAACCTGGATCTGCCAATTACGATGGTTTCGCTGGTGCAGGGCCAGGCGCTTGGCGGCGGCTTTGAAACGGCCCTGTCCTGCGATGTGATTATCGCCGAGCGCAGCGCAAAAATGGGCTTTCCGGAAATCCTGTTCAACCTGTTCCCCGGCATGGGTGCGTACAACCTGCTCGCGCGCAGAATCGGCGCCGCACTGGCGGAACGCATCATCCTCAGCGGTGAGAGCTATTCAGCCGGCGAGCTCTATGACATGGGAGTGATCGATGCGATTGCGGAAGACGGTGAAGGCATACAGGCTACTGAAGACTACCTGAAGAGTCACAACCAGTCTCACAATACCATTCGTGCGATGAAGCAAATCCGGCAAATCGTGCACCCGATTACGCAGCAGAACCTGTACGACATTGTTGATATCTGGGTGAAGGCAGCGATGGATTTGAGCGAGAAAGATATGGTAAAACTTGATCGCTTGCTGCAACTGCAAAAAGACCTGAAAGGCGTTGATACCATCAGGGAGCAACATTTCGGGCAAACCCCGCGCCGCGGCGATTGGCGCAAAATCACGAACGTTAAATTTCCTATGGTCACCCATCTTGGCGAAAGCGTGACGCACGACCGCAGGAAAAACAACAGCCGCAGAAAGGATAGGAACTAGTAACTAAGCTCTCGCATGGTTTCTTCAGGGCTACACTGCAGCCAATTCTCCCATTAAGTTACAACAGCAATCTGGTCCAGCTGTGGTTTAATATTTATTCATGAACAGGCAGCTGATCGTAATTCCCGGCTTGTTTGCGCTGGGTATTCTTACTGGTATTGCAGTAATGAGCAGCCGCGACAAGCCTGTATCTTTCGAGCCGGCTGATACCTCCGTAACGCCGGTTGAGCGTATCGACAACCCTTTTGTCGTGGTCGAGTCGGCTGACGATTCCCGTGTGCGCCAGCTCGAGCAAGAGATTGCCGTATTAAAAAGCCGTGTCGAACAACTCGAATCATCGTTGAATACCTATGATGTACCCGAAGACCGACCTTCGCGGGCGGCGATTGAAGCAAACAAGCTGCTGGGCGATGCACCGATTATCGGCAGCCGGCGAGTATTGTCGGCTGAGAACCTGGTCAAGGCCGGCATCGACGCTGATCTGGCCGAAAACATCGTGCGGCGCAAGAGCGAAATCGAGTTAAAGAAGCTGGAACTGCGTGACGCTGCCTCACGCGAGGGTTATATCGGTACCGCGCGC
>JAASSE010000326.1 GCA_021768055.1 Gammaproteobacteria bacterium
AAGCGGCCATTGCTGGCACCGATGAGTGCAATTGCCGGTCGGCTCGCGGTACTCGGCGGCAGCAACTACCTGTGCCAGCATAACGGCGGCCGCGGCATTCTGCTCGGCGGTCTTGAAAATGCCGACAGCGGCAACATCGTGGTGCTGGGTGCAGGGGTTGCCGGCGAGCATGCGATCCAGATAGCGCTTGCGATCGGCGCCAGGGTCACCGTGTTCGACCTCAACCAGGAGCGGCTCGATGAAATCGCGGTACGCTACCCGGGCTGTAATGTATCGCTGTCAAACGAGCAGGCCATTGCCGATGAGCTCATCGATGCAGACCTGGTCATCGGCGCGGTGATGGCGCCCGGCCGCTGCGCACCCGTGGTGGTCAGCGAAGCCATGGTCGAAGCCATGCAGGGCGGCAGCGTGATCGTGGATATTGCCATCGACCAGGGTGGCTGCGTGGAAAATATCCATGCCACCACTTATGAACAGCCGATTTATACGCACAAGGGCGTACTGCACCACGCGGTGCCGAACATGCCCGGGGCGGTACCGCGCACCGCATCACAGGCCCTGTCATCGGCAGTATTGCCCTATGTCTTTGAATTAATTGAGAAAGGTGTCGATGACAGCAGTCTGGCCAGCGCTGTGGCAGTGCGTAACGGCGAGGTCGTTGACCCTGTTTTACGCGAGGAACAGGGTTTATAATGTGTGCAAACCCCGGAGAGGGTTAACTTGTCCCAGGATTTCTGATTGGCCCAGGCACGCCCTAAAAAAATAACAAGAAACGGCAATGCCCGCACCGGAGGTTCCATTACCACCTCCCATATTCAGCACGGCCTGCGCGAAGGTGCCATGCTGGTGCTGGTCGCACTGGCGCTGTTCTTTCTTACCGCACTGATTACCTACGATCCGGCCGATCCCGGCTGGTCGCACACCGGTCTGCGTGGCGATATCCAGAACGCCGCGGGCGCGGTCGGCGCCTGGCTGTCGGATGTGCTGTACAGCCTGTTCGGTTACCTGGCTTACCTGTTGCCGGTGATCGTTGCCTACAGCGGCTGGCTGGTGATGCGTGGGATTCATCGCAATGCCGAAGATGATGAGGATATCGACTATCACGTACTGGGCCTGCGCTGGGCCGGCTTCTTCGTCACCCTGGCGTCCGGCTGTGCACTGACCAGCCTGCATTTCACGATTACACCGGAAACCCTGCCGATTGATGGCGGTGGTATCCTCGGCCAGTGGCTCGGCGACGGCCTCGCCGGGGTGCTGGGCCTGCTTGGTTCCACGCTGATCTTGCTCGCGGTGCTGCTTGCGGGTACCACCCTGTTCAGCGGACTGTCCTGGTTCAAGGTGATCGATGGCGTCGGTGCCGTCGGCTTTGCCGTGTTCGACTGGATGCGCACGAGCGTGAAAGCGCTGCTCGACTACCTGCAGGAGAAAAGGGCAGGTGTTGCTGCGAGGCAGCATCGCCAGGAAGCGCTCGAAGCGGACAAGCAGAAGTCGGCTGAGCGCGAATCCCGGGGTGCGAAACCGGTACGCATCGAACCGACGGTGAAGAAAGTCGAAATTTCCGAGCGGCTTGATCGTGAGAAACAGATCGCGTTGTTCGACACCCACACGGATACCGAACTACCGCCGCTGCGACTACTCGACAAGCCGCAGCCTTCAGGCAAGGGTTTCACCAAGGACGCGCTCGAGGCTCTGTCACGCCTGGTCGAAATAAAGCTGGCAGACTTCGGCGTTGAAGTCGAAGTGGTGGCCGTGCATCCCGGTCCGGTAGTCACGCGCTTCGAAATGCAGCCCGCCGCCGGCGTCAAGGCCAGCAAGATTACCTCATTGTCCAAAGACCTGGCGCGCTCGCTTTCGGTTGTCAGTGTGCTCGTGGTTGAAGTGATTCCCGGCAAGACCGTGGTGGGCCTGGAAATCCCCAACGAGTACCGTGAACTTGTCTCGCTCAGCGAAATCCTGATGTCGAAGGAGTACGACAAATCAACTTCGCCGCTGACACTGGGACTGGGCAAGGACATTTCCGGCAACCCGGTAGTCGCCGACCTGACCCGCATGCCTCATTTGCTGGTGGCAGGCACCACCGGTTCGGGCAAATCGGTGTGCGTCAATGCGATGCTGATGAGCCTGCTGTACAAGAGCAAGCCCAGCGACGTGCGCATGATTTTGATCGATCCGAAGATGCTGGAATTGAACGTCTACGAAGGCATTCCGCATTTGCTGGCACCGGTTGTGACCGATATGAAAGAGGCGGCCAACGCGTTGCGCTGGTGTGTTGCGGAAATGGAAACCCGCTACGAGCTGATGGCTGCACTGGGCGTGCGTAATATCTCCGGCTACAACCGCAAGGTCAAGGAAGCGATCGAGGCGAAACAGCCGATCAAGGATCCGTTGTTCGATCCCGACCATGCAGCGCCGGGGGAACAGCCGGCGGACCTGAAGCCGCTGCCGTACATCGTCGTTGTCGTCGACGAGTTTGCTGACCTGTTCATGGTCGTCGGCAAGAAGATCGAAGAGCTGATTGCGCGACTGGCGCAGAAAGCGCGTGCTTCCGGCATACATTTAATACTGGCGACGCAACGACCTTCCGTCGACGTGGTTACCGGACTGATCAAGTCCAATATACCCAG
>JAASSE010000327.1 GCA_021768055.1 Gammaproteobacteria bacterium
CCGGATGTCAACGGCGATATTGATCTCGACCGTTTTATCGATAACCGCGAATTGTATGCCAGTACGCAACGCATGCCGGCAACCGAAGCTGAAATGCGGATAAGTTCCGAGATCGAAACCATAGGCAACGGCACCGCTGAAGGCATGTCCCGCTTCATCTGCAAGTTACTGACCAACAACCTGTCGCAGATTGAGTACGTACGTAACAACTACGGCGATCACTACCCTGACATTGGTCACGCCGAACGCTTCATCGGCGCCGGCATCGGTTTTGAAGAAGTGCAGCTGCGCAACCTGACGTACTTCGCTTACCTCAACACCGTCGAGGAAGCGGCTGCCGACCTGGATGTGGGCATCAAGATTTTTACCGGTCTCAACGTATCACACGGTCTACCGGTACCGGTAGTAGTGCGCTACGACTACCACGGCAATGTACCCGGCGCGCGCGAGCGCGCCGAAGAACACTGCCGGCGTGTGTCGGATGCGCTTAACCGTCGTTACCCGGATCTCGCAGCCCGTGGACTACTGCATACGCTGCAGGTGGTGCGAGACATCAATGCCGGTAGCGGAATCGAGGTACTGGATTGTTCCGTCAATGCGAATGGCTCGCAGGAGGCTCACTGATGAAGATCTGCCAGGTTGAAAAACCCCTGGTCGCGACCAACCGCATCCCCGGCCTGGAACACAAGCACATGCAGGTCGTTCGCGACGGTACTGCGATGCTGGTCGCAGTCGATGCCGTCGGCTGTACACCGGGAGACTGGGTGATATGCGTCGGCAGCTCTGCTGCACGCGAGGCGGCAGGTAGCAAGGAATACCCGAGTGATCTGACGATCGTCGGCATTATCGACCACTGGGAATCGGAAGAGGCAAGCGTCTGATGGATATCCTGCAGGTCGAAGAACCGCTGGTTTGTACACAACGCATTGACGGGCTGAAACACATCAGTCTGCGAGTACTGCGCGATTCACGCGGTAAGCATCACGTGGCCGTTGACCCGGTCGGCGCCCGTGAAGGAAACTGGGTTTTTACAATGAGCGGCTCAGCCGCTCGTTACGCCGCAGGTGATTTCACGATCCTGACCGATCTGACCATCGGCGGCATTATCGATTTCTGGGAAGCTGATCATGCTCAGCCTGCCGGAAAAGGTGTCACAACGGGTTAGACGTTGTAAACCTTAATGTTTGATTAATACAACCAAGTCAACAACACAGGAGAACCTGAAGATGGCTAATGACAACTATGGTATTGCACTGGGTATGATCGAAACCCGCGGGCTGGTCCCGGCAATCGAAGCAGCTGATGCAATGACTAAGGCTGCAGAAGTACGACTGATTGGACGCGAATTTGTCGGTGGCGGTTACGTTACCGTTCTGGTGCGCGGCGAAACAGGTGCGGTCAACGCTGCTGTGCGTGCCGGTGCCGATGCATGTGAACGCGTTGGTGATGGGCTGGTCGCAGCACACATCATTGCTCGTCCGCATCGCGAAGTTGAGCCCGTTCTGCCCGAAGGCAACAGTGGTTCAACCGCTAAAGCAGCCTGAAGGTAAAACTATTACCAAACTTATTTAACAGGAGAACAGACCATGGCCAACGAAAATTTGGGCATAGCCCTGGGCATGATTGAGACACGCGGACTGGTGCCTGCCGTTGAGGCGGCGGATGCCATGACAAAAGCCGCCGAGGTAAGCCTGATCGGACGTGAGTTCGTGGGCGGCGGCTATGTTACCGTCCTCGTACGTGGTGAAACCGGTGCTGTCAATGCAGCCGTGCGCGCGGGCGCAGATGCCTGTGAACGCGTTGGTGATGGGTTGGTCGCAGCGCACATCATTGCCCGTCCGCATCGAGAAGTCGAACCCGTACTCAGCGATTCGAACGACAACCGTCCGTTGCGCAGTTGAATGACTGGTTGTTGAAAAACTGACTGATACGTCGACATGCTGACTGTTCACGCCGATCAAACTGTACTGGGCTACCTCGGCCGCGCCCTCAGTCTCGAGCTATCAGCGGTCCAGCTGTACACCACCCAAGCCCGGTTGGCAGACAGTTGGGGTCTGGCCGAGGTCGCCTCGAAGTTCAGTGCGGAAGCCGGCGAGGAACTGTTGCATGCAGATCGTATCATCAGCCGCATGCTTGCCCTGGGCGTAGCACCGAACGCATCACAATTGCGTCCGGTACGCCTGGGCAGCAATCTGCAACAGCTCTTGCAACAAGACCACGCATTCGAGAAGGAACTCGTGGGTTTGTACGAAGCTGCGACGAATCACTGTGCCCGCACAGGCGACCATGACGGCCGCGTGTTTTTCGAGGCCCTGCTGGGCGAAGAACAGAAACACGCGATAGGCCTGGAACAGTGGCTGCAACAACTTCAGCAATCTGAAGAAATGACAGCCATTAACAAAGTCACACAAAGCGGAGTTTAACAATGAACCAACAATGGCAAGAACGTAATCGACCGGTACGCCTCGAACGCCGATACGAGTTCCGGGATTACAACACCCTGCGTGATTTTCTCGACCGTGCTGCAGATCTCTCTGAGCGTGAAGGGCTGTACCCCGACATGGGATTTGGTCGTGACTATGTGAACATCACAATTCATGTCGATGACGGTGAACAAACC
>JAASSE010000070.1 GCA_021768055.1 Gammaproteobacteria bacterium
AAATAAATGTCCGCTCATAATGGTTTACCTGTAACTGTTCTGCCGTATTCGGCCATAAAAAAACCCATTCAAGACAGCTTGAACGGGTTTTCGATATTCTTGTTATCAAAACTCGCTTTAGCTGCATTTCTATAGCGCCCGCAATCTGAGTCAAATTGGCGCTGAATGACGGTGAATTATGGACAAATTTTTCAATCTGTCAACAAACAGGCAGTTTATTTTAAACAGGCAGTTTATTTTGTTTTTGAGGTAGAGAATTGAGACAGCAAATCCTCGTACTCTTTTCGTTCTTCCGGGGTTATCGTTTTATCTACCAGTTTGGCTTCCAGCAACTCGTATCGATCATTATTATATTTCTCGATAACGCGCTGAATAGTATCGTTATAAACAGATTCAAGCCCTGATTTGTCTTCTGTCCCCTGAACATCTCTTTGTATCAGTTTTTGCAGAATTTCAAATTCATTGCTATCTCGCCAACGTTCAATCAAAGCGGATGATGTCAGATCTGAATGATTAATGATTGTTTCATAGATGCGATATAGCAATGGAAAACCTTGCATTGATGCATCACGGAAAGCTTCAGGAATTTGTGCTTTGCCAGCAAGTTCCGGATGCTGCAATAACAATGTTATCGCATCACGAATCGCGCTTTGTTTTATTTCACGGCTGCGTTGAGACTTTTGTTTAGCAGGCGTTCGGGTTTCCTGTATGTTTTCCTCGCCGCCTTTTAATTTGTTTTCATTGATGCCCACCAGCTCGGACAGGCGCTTGTACATCAAGTCCTTGAATACACTCTCTGGTATTTTCGCCAAGAGAGGCTTGGCGTTTTTAGCAAGTTTGGCTTTGCCATCCATTGAATCAATATCAACATCGGCCAGCAACGTATCAAACAAGAATTCCGATAGCGGTGTTGCCTTTTGCATTCTCGCTTCAAATGCTTCACGGCCTTCCTTGCGTACCATGGTGTCCGGGTCTTCACCATCGGGGAGAAACAGGAAGCGTGCTTCAAGTCCGTCTCGCATCACAGGCAGCGTGTTCTCCAGTGCGCGCCACG
The DNA here is from genome assembly GCA_021768055.1 of Gammaproteobacteria bacterium. GTDB lineage: Bacteria > Pseudomonadota > Gammaproteobacteria > SZUA-229 > SZUA-229 > JABDQW01. Next base: position 1,055 of record JAASSE010000070.1, read on the forward strand.
CTGCTTTATGGCCAGCGCGATCACCGTCGTAACAGAAGATGACTTCACTGACCGAGCGGAACAGCTTCTGAATCTGGTCCTGCGTGGTTGCTGTTCCCAATGAGGCAACTGCGTATTCGATGCCGTGCTGCGCCAGTGCGACCACGTCCATGTAACCTTCAACCACAATGATGCGCTGCAGGTTTCTGACTGCCTGGCGTGCTTCATAAAATCCGTAAAGTTCATAACCTTTATGGAAGATTGGCGTTTCGGGTGAATTGAGGTACTTGGGTTCGCCTTCGTCAATGATGCGCCCACCGAATGCAATGGTGCGACCGCGCCGGTCCAGGATTGGAAACATGATACGGTCACGAAAACGGTCATATTGCTTGTCCGCAGATTTTTGCACGACCATGCCAGTGACTTTCAAGCTATTGATTATATTAGGTTTATCAGGCATTTTCTCGAGCAAAAAACGCCAGCCATCGGGTGCATAACCAAGTCCGTAACGCTTTGCGATTTCACCGGATAGCTCGCGTTGCTTTAAATAATTAATGGCCTTGTCCGATTCGCGTAGTTGTTGCTGGTACAACTGCGATGCCTGCTCGAGTACATCGTAGAGCGGCTGTTTTTCATCGCGTGCCCGCTTGTAATCGGTAGACGATTCTTCGCGCGGCACTTCAAGATTGTATTCGGCGGCCAGCGTTTCAATGGCATCGACAAAATCGAGATGTTCGTATTCCATTAAAAAACCGATGGCCGTACCATGCGCGCCGCAACCAAAACAATGATAGAACTGCTTGGTTTCACTGACGGTGAAAGATGGAGTTTTTTCATTATGAAACGGGCAACACGCGGTGTATTCGTGGCCCTTCTTTTTCAGCGGCACGCGTGCGTTGATCAGTTCAACAATGTCCACGCGGGACACCAGGTCATCGATAAAGGCTTGAGGTATACGACCCATGTGTCGAATTTACGGAATCAGGTTGGTGAACGAGAGCTGCCTCGGGTTGAATATGCGTTCGTATTCGACGATGGCATAGCGATCAGTCATGCCGGCAATATAATCGGCAACTCCGCGCGCGACACCTGCCTCACCGCTTTCCCGTTTCAGTTTTTCGCAGGCTTCACGAGCTTCCTGTGGAAGAATGCGAATGTCATTCATAAAAGCATTGAACAGTGATGTCAGTATATCGAGTGCTTTAGTGCTCATGCGATGTACGCGGTAGTGCTGGTAAAGATTTTTCCTGAGAAATTGTTTCAACTCAAGATTTTGCGCGGCCATATCTTCGCTGAAACTTATAAGCGGTTTCTTCTGTTTTCTTACATCATCCAGCGATTTCAGGCCGGCTTTCTCAATGTTGCTTCGACTGGTGTCGATCAGGTCAACGACCATAACGTTGATCATGCGGCGAATAATTTCATGAATTAGTCGGCGCTCATTCAGGTCGTTATATTTTTTCTTTACTTTTTCATACTGGCCGCTGAACAGCTTGATATCCATCAGCTCATCAAACGAGATCAGGCCATAGCGCAGGCCATCATCAACATCGTGATTGCTGTAGGCAGTCTCGTCTGAAAGATCAACCAGCTGTGCTTCAAGGCTGGGCTGGGTACCGTCAATAAACCGTTGTGCCACTTCACCAAGTTCTTTCGCATTCTTTACCGAGCAATGTTTGAGTATGCCTTCGCGCGTTTCGAACATCAGGTTAAGGCCGTTGAACTCCGCATACTTCTGTTCCAGTTTGTCGACCACGCGCAACGATTGCTGGTTGTGTTCAAATCCCCCGAATTCCTTCATGCTCTGGTTCAGCGCCGTTTGCCCGGCATGGCCGAAGGGGGTATGGCCCAGATCGTGTGACAACGCGATCGCTTCGGCGAGGTCTTCGTGCAGGTTGAGTTCCCGGGCGATACTGCGTGCAATTTGCGCGACCTCGAGCGAATGTGTCAGCCGAGTCCGGAACAGGTCGCCTTCGTGGTTTACAAATACCTGGGTCTTGTACTCGAGCCTGCGAAAGGCTGCTGAATGGATAATACGGTCGCGGTCACGCTGGTACTGGTTGCGATAGGTCGGGGATTCCTCGGCGTAGACGCGTCCGCGTGATGATGCGCTATTGCTGGCGTAAGGGGCGAGGTTTTCCATACGGGTTAATGGTAGCGTATTGTGGTGTTATCTATCAGGCAGGGTAGGAGCTGCGTATCGCTGCCACCAGTTGTTCATGCGTGTATGCGTCGGTGATCACGGCTTCGCCGATGGCCTTGAGCAGAACCAGGCGCAGCACACCGTCCAGTACCTTCTTATCGACCGACATCAACTCAACGAAGCGTTCTACGTCCAGCTCGGCCGGGGCCTGCGTCGGCAGCCCCGCCTGCTCTATCAGGCTGATGATGTTGTCGACACTTGCCGCCTCGAGCCAGCCGATCTGCGCGGACATGTTGGCCGCGATGCACATGCCGGCAGCCACGGCTTCACCGTGCAGCCACACGCCGTAGCCCATGCCGGCTTCTATCGCATGGCCGAAGGTATGGCCCAGGTTGAGTAGCGCGCGTTGCCCGCTTTCCTTTTCATCGGCAGCAACAACTTCGGCCTTGTTGCGGCACGAGATCTCGATGGCATGGGCAAGAGCGGCGGCGTCACGTTGCAACAGCTTGTCCATATTGTCCCTGAGCCAACCGAAGAACGGCAGGTCGCGTATCAGGCCGTACTTGATGATCTCGGCGATGCCGGCGCTGAGTTCACGATCGGGCAAGGTGTTTAATGTCGAGGTATCGGCGATCACCGCACGCGGCTGATAGAAAGCGCCGATCATGTTTTTGCCGAGCGGGTGGTTGACCGCGGTTTTGCCGCCGACCGATGAATCGACCTGTGACAATAATGTCGTGGGTATCTGCACCAGGTGGACGCCGCGCTGGTAGCTGGCTGCAGCAAAACCTGCCATGTCACCAATGACGCCACCACCAAGTGCAATGATGGTGGTGTTGCGGTCCATTTTGTTGGCAAGCAGCACGTCGTAAATGCGGTTGAGCGTTTCCAGGTTCTTGTACTGTTCACCATCCGGCAGGATACAGGTTTCAACATGCTTGCCATTGAGCATGGTCAGTGTGGCTTCTAGATACAGTGGAGCTACCGTGTCATTACTGACGACCAGTACATTACTGCCCGGTATGTGCTTGAGTAAAAGTTCTTTATCACCCAGCAGTCCATCGCCGATATATATCGGGTAACTGCGCTCGCCGAGGTCAACGGTAAGGGTGATCATTGGTTAGTATTCGCTGTGTTGTTTTTCAAGCAGGCCATGATAGCTTTAATCACGCCGCGTATCGAGTTGTTGCCTGTATCGATGACATAATCTGCTGTTTGCCGGTATAACGGGTCGCGTTCATCCAGCAGACGTTTGAGTATCACTTCAGGACTTTCTTCGCCATGCAACAGGGGGCGGTTCTTGTCTTTCCGGGTTCTGTGCAGCAGCGCATCCAGGTCACTGTACAGATAGATCACGGTACCGCGCTGTTTCAGGTGTTCGCGATTAATCTCGCTTAAAACCGCACCACCACCGGTGGCAAGCACGATTGAATCCATGGCGGTGAGTTCGTCAATGATTGCACGCTCACGCTTGCGAAATCCTTCCTCACCCTCGAGATCAAAAATAAGCGGAATATTCGCGCCGGTATGTTCTTCAATCACGCGATCGCTGTCATAAAAGCTCATACCGAGCTCACGGGCGAGCTGCCTGCCTATCGTGGTTTTACCGGCGCCCATCGGGCCGATCAGAAATATATTGCGCGACTGTGCCATCGAGCCGAATTCTACACTGTTTGCCCGGGATTATTTTCCGGGCATAAAAAAAGAGCCGCAAACATGCGGCTCTTTTTATATAGCTGATATCGTCTCTAGAGTGACAGGGTTTCCTTGAGGATTTTTGGTGTTACAAAAATCAACAGCTCTGCTTTCTCGTCGCTCTTCAGCGTATGCTTGAACAGGTAGCCGAGGAAGGGAATGTCACCCAGTAACGGCACCTTGTCGACTTCGTCGCGGGTTACCTGTTCGTAGATGCCGCCCAGTACAATCGTGTCGCCGTTGTTGACCAGCACCTGGGTATCGATTTCGCGGGTATCGATACTCGGAATGCCGGCGAATACTTCACCCACAGTGTCCTGGTTCACCGACAGATCCATGATGATGCGGTCATCCGGGGTAATCTGCGGGGTCACCACGATGCTGAGCACCGCTTTCTTGAATTCAACCTGGGTTGCACCGCTGGAGGTCGCAGACAGATAAGGAATCTCCACGCCCTGCTCGATGAAGGCTTCGTGACGGTCAGCCGTGACCACGCGCGGGCTGGAGATTATCTCGCCTTCATTCTCCGCCTGCAGGGCTGACAGCTCGAGATCGATCAATGAACTGCCGCTCAGTATCGAGAACGCGATTGTGCCTGCAGCTCCACTGGTTACCGGCAGGTTCACGTTGAAGCGGTCAGTGGTACCGAACGGCACACCGGTGAAGCCGTCACCGCCATTATTAACAAAATCATCCATCATCGAGTCGGTTGCAGCAGCGGTGCCCGATGTCGTGCCGAGGCCCGAGTTGGGATAGCCGGCGCTACCGTCGATGGCAGATGCATTGGTGTAACCGAAGCGGTTACCCAGTTCACGGGTGAAATCGTCGGTCGCGATCACGATGCGTGATGAGATCATCACCTGGCGCACCGGAATGTCCAGCTCCGCCAGGATTCTCCTGACCTCGGAGATGACCTCGTCGGTGTCTTTCAGGATCAGCGTATTGGTACGCTCGTCGATGATGACACTGCCGCGCGGCGACAGCAGGCTGCCGCTACCACCACCTTCTTCGTCAGCGCCGCCTGCGTCGGTGAACAATGCTTCCAGCTCCGTGACCTTGGCGAAGTTGATAGTAAAGAACGCGGTGCGTATCGGCGCCAGTTCGGTGATGGCCTGCGCAGCTTCCAGATCGATTTTCTCCTGCGCGGCAATTTCTTCACTCGGAGCGATCAGCATGACGTTACCAGACTCGCGCTTGGACAGGCCTTTTGATTTCAGGATGATGTCCAGTGCCTGGTCCCAGGGAACATTCTGCAGGCGCAGGGTCAGGTTGCCATCAAC
>JAASSE010000328.1 GCA_021768055.1 Gammaproteobacteria bacterium
CCAAGACCAAGGTTGCATTGAAAAAGACTTCCAGACCTTCTCAATGGGAACAGGGTCGGGACTTGTAATTCACGTAAAGTAGAAAATCGGGTCAGAGAGCAATTGTTTCTAGTATTAGAGTTAAATGTTCTCTGACGCGGTTTGTTTTCCCTTGTCTTTGCGAGCGCAGTCGAGGGATCTAAAAATACCGTTCGCCCTAACCCTGCTCTGAGCTTGCCGAAGGGCTGTCGAAGGGCGTCATCCCGGACTCGATCCGGGATCCAGCACATAAATCATTACCCCCAGAATAAAATAGGTTACGTCCCCTTTTATCAGTTTTATTCGTCAGGCTTGTCGTAACTTGCAGTCGGCAAGCATCTTTCTCCAGTACTCAAAGAGAGCTTGCTTAGCATTTTCATTATCAAAACTATCCAGCAACATCTTCTTGGGCACCTGTAACATGATAGATTCCCAGCCGCCATCGACGTCACACGCGCATTCAATGGTGAGCTCCCAGATATCGTCACGCGGTTCCAGTTCGAATACATAGGCATCAAGTTGCAATTCATCCAATATTTTATTGGCAGTATCACGTGCTTTTGCAATTTCTACTGTTGATAAAGACATGGCCTGTACCTTGAGAATAAGTGGCTCCATTGTTGTTAACCATTGTACCCAAATTACAGGGTAGCGACCCACTACTGTCACACGTATCCGTCATTCCCGCGAAAGTGGGGATCCAGCGTCTTTACCTGCCAACTCGGCGGCGACATCAGCCAGCCCCCGGGTAACACGCGCCAGGCTCGGGTAATCAATCTTTTCCGGCGTATCCGTTTCCGCGTGGTAGTGTTTGTAACGAAAAAACGCGGTGTCTGTAATCATGATAGCGGGATAGCCTTCCTGCCAGAAGGACCAGTGGTCAGACCAGCCAACCCCTATAACCCAACCCGGGGCCGCAACACCTTCCGAGGGGAATGCAGTTGATTCCCGGAATGCGGCAATGGCCTGCCGGACCAGACGCCAGGAAGACAGATTGCCTACGAAGCCGAGGAAATTCCCGGTATTGGGATAAAACAAACCGTATGGAAACGGATAGTGCTGACTGCGTGGTTGATCGGTGTAATAGCCTATCGTCTCCAGTGCAATCATGCCCTTGATCTGTTCACCGCGCTGACGCGAGCGTGCAGCATACACCCGACTTCCCATCTCTCCAGTCAAGTAGAACGGCGGCTCTTCATTGGCAAAGGCCACCAGGCGCAGCGTGCGCGCATGGCTTTTGCCGGCCAGCAAGCGTGCGATTTCCAGCAAGGCGGCGACACCAGATGCGTTGTCGTTAGCCCCCGGCGTACCGAATACCGAATCATAATGTGCGCCCAGCACGATAATCTCCTGTGGTGCCGTCGTGCCCTGTAACTCGACCTCGAGGTTCTGCACCGTCAGGCCCCCGCTCTTAAACGACTGAGCGCGTACCTCGTATCCCAGGTCTTCCAGGGTATTGCGAATATATATAGAGGCGGCCACCAGCGCTTCGGCGTGCCAGACATTGCGTTCACCAATCTGCTGCGCCAGCATCTCGACATGACGTTTCACGTTGTCATGGATCAGTTGCTCATCATCAGAAAGCGGTGGCACAGGGTCTGTCCAGGATTTACCGGGCATGGAAATCATGTACCATCCTCCCGCCGTAATGATCCCAAGTATCACACCCCAGCGCAGTAGCTGTGCTTTCCATCGTACATGTCCCCTGTTGTGCATTAGCTGTTTTTAGCAACCACGCGCGCACTCGCGACTTGCTCGCCTTCGGCATTCAGTTCAATGGATTCTTCGTACAATACGATATCCAACCCTGATATTGCATCACGTAATTCGCCAGGTGCTACTCGGAAGTTCGAGCTGGTCGGCCCGATCACATCCTGGTCAGTGATCAGATGCTCCTCGCAAAGAAGGTAGCCTCCCGGTGCCAGGTAGCCACACAGTTTGGAAACGAGCTCAAGATCAACGTACCACATCACGATGATCACATCATAATCTGTGTCGAACTCGTAAGCTTGGTCCAGATCATGTTCAATCCAGTTAATGTTGAGTCCCAGCTCCTCAGCTTTGTCTCTAGCCTGGTTCAGACCCTCACTGGAAATATCGATCGCATCGATCTGGTATCCGGCTTGCGCCAGTAATATAGCGTTACGCCCGGCGCCACAGGCTACATCCAGTGCGCGCCCCACGGGTAATCTCGGTAACCAGTCCTCCACCAATGTCACAGGATTATTTTTCTGATAGCTATCCTCTGCGTAGCGTTGATTCCACTTGATTCGGTCTTGTTCGCTCATGGTCAGTAAAATAACAAAGTCTGTCCCGTATTATTTCACGTTGGTGCAGATAAAGTCGCGAACATTCTCACAGCAGAACGGCAGCACTCGCCACATTGTCTGCCAGCGCATACAATAGTCTGGTGGTAAATCACAGGAGCAACCGATTCATGCACAATCTTGCCACGCAGCTTCGTTTACAGCAGTGTGTTGTTGCTGCATTTGTGCTGTTATCAGCCACCACCACTTTAGCTGCAACAGCAAGAGCACCGCTTGTCGTTGTCAGTACCGCGCAAACTGACACCGTGATCAAACAGGTGCC
>JAASSE010000071.1 GCA_021768055.1 Gammaproteobacteria bacterium
AGTGCTTCGGCTGCTTGGCCGTGTTGTAGACTTTTTCGCCCAGGTGGAACGGCATGATTTCATCATCCGGGCTGTGCAGCACCAACACCGGGCAGTACACTCGCTGGATAAGCTCTGCACTGTTGAAGTCATAACGTATAAATACCAGGCGCGACAGGATCGGAAACACGGAGCGGGCAAAATCCTGCGCGGAACTGAAGGTGGATTCCAGTATCAGGCCGCGCGCGTGCACCTCGGACGCAAGCCTGGTTGCAACCGCCCCGCCCAGGGAGCGCCCGAAGATCAGCACCTGGCTATCGTCAAAACCTTTTTCCTCGGTGAGGTAGTGCCAGGCAGCGGTGGCATCCTGGTAAAGACCTTTCTCACCCGGTCTGCCTTCGCTTTTTCCATAGCCGCGGTAATCGATGATGAATACGTTCAGGCCGAGGCGGTGAAAGATTTCGATCGAATGTCGGCGGTGCGAAATATTGCCTGCGTTGCCGTGGAAAAACAGCAGCACCTGATCCGACTGTGGATTGGGAATATACCAGCCATGAAGCTGTACCTTGTCGGCTGTCTGGAAGGTAACGTCCTCATAGTCCAGGCCCCAGTCTGCCGGGGTTTCATACAGGCTGCTCATAGGATAGAAAATCATCGACGCTTGCTGGAAAAACATCAGCGCATTCAGCAGCAGTATGCCGACTATGATGGGTATCAGGTAGCTGGTCATCGTTTCTTTCACGGGTCAGGCCGGTTTTTTTACTGGAACCAGGTTTATTATATTTGATAAAGTTTGCCGGGTTGCACTCCGTTTCACCACTGCGGCGTCTACAATAGGTGCATGCATAAACTGCTTCTCAACCGTGATATTTATCTTGAGCTGATCCAGCAGCATGTTCCGAACACGAAACGCTTCCTGTGGATCGTGACCGCGGACATCAAGGATATGCACGTTGAAGCCGGCAGAAGCTTTATACCATTTCTGGAATTACTCGCTGATCTTGTTTCCCGTGGTGTTGCAGTCCGCCTGATCCATGCCAAGGAGCCAGGGCCGCGGTTTCGTGAAGATTTCGATCGTTTCGACAAGCTGGTGAACAGTGAATTGTTCGAACGCATTTTATGTCCGCGCGTGCACACCAAGGCGATGATTATTGACAATGAACTCGCGTTTGTGGGTTCGCCCAATCTGACCGGCGCGGGCATGGGCAGCAAGCACGAAGACAAGCGCAATTTCGAAGCCGGCTTTCTGTTCGATGATGCCGAGTCTATCCAGGCACTGGTAAGCTGGGTGGACCAGCTGTATCTTGGCGAGTACTGTTATTCATGCAAGCGGCGCGAGTATTGCCCGGACCCGATTGATGAATCATTTTCAGATATCAGGGCAGGATTACCGGGGTAATGAATAACGCAAAACTTGCGTAAAAGTGCCATCGTTGTTGTTGGTCGACTCCATTTCACCACTGATGCCCGCATACGCACCGGTTCCGCCAATGATGCTGATGATCGATGTGCCCTGATCATGTTCGCGTCCGACAACCTGGATGCTGCCGTTATCAAATGTTAGTGTCCACTGGCACTGGAAGCTGTGGCCAACGCGGGTACGTATGCATACACCGCTGTTGGTGCCGAGCTGTTTCATGTTCTGATCCAGCAACGGTTGGTCAAAGGTAAGGATATCACCGACCGAATCGCCGGCATCGCCATTATCGACAAGCTGCGCGGGTTTGTCGCGCGCGTCTGCGATAGTTACAAGTGTATGCGATGGTTGTTGTGAACAGGCAACGAGAATGCACAACAATGTAATCATCAGAGTGCTTTTCATGGCAATATATTATCAGGCCGAATGATTTTATGAACACAGATACAATGACTTATCAGGAATTTATTGACAGCCTGGATCAGGATAATTGCCCCACCGAGCTGGATCCGTACCTGCAGGCGCTGTGGTACGACGCCTGTGACGAATGGGATACAGCGCACGAGATAGTTCAGCAGATGGACGATGTCATGGCTGCACGTATTCATGCCTACCTGCACCGCAAGGAAGGTGATAACTGGAACTCAAACTACTGGCACCAGCGCGCCGGCTCGGTTTTTCCTGAGGGAATGAGCCTTGAAGATGAGTGGGATATGCTGGTACGTGAACTGCTATAGTAGCGAGCTTTTAGCAAAGACCAGCTACAAGATATGCCTGAACAATCTATTTACGAAAAAGCCATTGAATTAATTGATGGCGCCAACAGCGAAGACCCGAACGAGGAAAGCGCAGAAGGCAAGACCTGGCCTAAGGAACTGCTGTATTCACAACGCATGTCAGATATGCTCGAGCGGTTCAAACCTGACGCAGATGAGGCAAACAAGCTGTCCATTCGCGCACAGCATATCCAGCGCTGGAAATCACCGCGCGAGGGCTACTCGATGGACCGCATCGGCTACCTGAAATGGCGCAAGGACCTGTACAAGTTCCATGCGAATACGGCAGGCGAGCTGTTAGCTGAAGCCGGGTATGACGGTGATGTTATCAACCGCGTCAAGGATGCGATTGCGAAAAAAAATATCAAAACCAATGCAGATACCCGATTGGTGGAAGACATCAGTGCGCTGGTATTCATTGAGCATTACATGCAGGCGTTTGCCGACAAGCACCCCGAATATGATGAAGCCAAGTGGATCGATATTATCCAGAAGACCTGGAACAAAATGAGTGACCGCGGTCATGAATTTGCGCTTTCAGGTGCCATTAAACTTCCAGAACCGCTGATCCCTTTGATCCAGAAGGCTGTCACAGAAAACTGATACTCAAAACTGGCTTGGCGTAAAATAAACCCGTAACCCCTTAACAGGTGATTGTTATGTCGATCACACGGCGACAATTTCTCACTTGCCTTGCATTGATTGGCCTCAGCCCGGTCGTTACCGCAGTGCCATCCGCCAGGCACATGCGAGCTATCCCATCCAGCGGCGAAAAAATCCCTGCAATCGGGCTGGGCTCCTGGCTAACATTTGCGATTGACCTCGATGACGAAAACGAACTGGCGAGCCGGGTCGCCATCATGCGCGAGTTTCTGCAGCGGGGAGGTGGCATGCTGGATTCCTCACCCATGTACGGGGTGGCGCAGGAAGTGATCGGCATCAGCCTTAAACGCATCGGCCATCACGATGGCCTATTTTCCGCGACCAAGGTATGGACCACGGGCAACCGCCAGGGTTTTCTGCAAATGGAGGAGTCCATGTCGTTGTGGGGTTTGCCCAGTCTCGATCTGATGCAGGTACACAATCTGGTTGACTGGGAAACCCATCTGCCGACACTGCATGAGATGAAACAGGACGGTGAGATCCGCTATGTCGGTGTGACCACATCACACGGTCGTCGCCACAAAGAGCTCTTGCATGTCATGCGTACCCAGGAACTGGACTTCGTGCAGTTCACCTACAACATACTCGACCGCGAGGCCGAACAATACCTGCTGCCGTTGGCCAAAGAGAGAGGCATTGCGGTTATCATCAACAGGCCGTTTCAGCGAGGCGGCCTGTTCGATAAGTTTGATCGTTACCCGTTGCCCGGCTGGGCCAGTGAAATCGATTGTGCCAACTGGGCGCAGTTTTTTCTGAAATTCATCATCTCCCATCCTGCAGTCACCTGTGCAATACCGGCGACTTCACAGCTGCCACACCTGCGCGAGAACATGAGTGCGGCTTACGGCCGTCTGCCGGATCAGGCTATGCGACAGAAAATGATCCGCCATGTAGAGAACTTGTAATCGCTCCCAAGCACTAACCTTGTTATAGAATTCACCAGTATTAACTTTTCGGAGCTGTCAGATTGAAAGCCATCGCTAATGCCCTGGTAACCGGTTGCAGTGTACTACTGCTATTGTTACCCGCAGTTCATGCCGATGACAGCTTTGAAGCATGGAAACGCGAACAGCTTTCTGGCTTTAAGCAAAGCAAGGATGAATTCAAGGCGTACCGGCAAGAACTCAAGGCTGCATTCGAGGAATACAAACGTAAAACCGCGGCGGTGTGGGGACGCGACAATATTGTGCCCGGTAAGAACAACTGGGTCAGCTATATTGATAATCTCAACCATCGCAGCGTAGTCGATTTTGAAAAAGGCATTATTGATGTAGAGCTTGCTGTACCTGATGGCCTGGACATCGATGATGCACAGGCGCGCAAACAGCTTGAACAGACACTGCTCAAGGCTATATCACTGGGTGAAGACAAACGCCCGATGCAGCAAATTGCCCGGCAGCCTGTGTCGCTACCTGATGGCGATGCGGTATTGCTGGGACAGATCAGCCGTGATGACGGTACCGTTGCAAACGCTGATGACTATCCTGCGCTTGCGCACGAAGCCGCGAATAATGCTGAAAAAAGGATATTGCGCGGCAACGACGGACGCACACGCATCGTTTACGAGGCACAGCTGAAACTGGTACCGGAGCATATCCGCATTCGCGCACGCAAGTACCAGCCGCTGGTGAACAAATACGCTAAAAAACACAATGTACCCGCACCCGTTATTTTCGCCGTGATCGAAACCGAAAGCATGTTCAACCCCCTGGCGCGCTCACCGGCTCCTGCATTCGGTTTGATGCAGCTGGTGCCTACCAGCGGTGCACGTGATGCCTACCGTTTCCTGTACAACAAGGACAGGATAGTGAGCGATACCTATTTATATAACCCGGAAAACAATATCCGCCTTGGCTCGGCTTATTTGCTCCGCCTGAACAGCGAATATCTAAAAGGTATCGAATCGGACCAATCACGCATGTTTGCAACTATCGCCGCGTACAATACGGGCCCGAGCAATATATTCAGGGCATTTGTTGGCAGTTACAGCCGAGTGCGTTTTGGGAGTTACGCTAATTACAGGAAAGCAGCACTGCGCGAAATCAATCGACGTAGCCCGGAGCAGGTTTACCAGCATTTACGGAGGCATTTGGCCCATAAGGAGGCGCGCAACTATATCAAAACCGTGACCGAACGCACGGCCAAATACACAGCATAGTTTGTTGACGTAAGCACCGTTTCAAAGTAGTTTTCACCCTCGCACTAAAATCGTTTTTTTAACAAACATTCAAGGATAACCACATGAAATATATGGTACGTTCATTCCTGGCCTTTGCTGCCTTGTTTTTCATGATCAGCAGTGTCCATGCTGCCGATGATTCACCCGTACTGTCCCGCATCAAGAATTCAGGAAAACTTGTGCTCGGCACTTCCGGCACCATGCCGTTGATGTCGGAAAAGCTGATGACGGGCGAGATTACCGGCTTTGATGTCGATGTTGCCAGGGCCATGGCTGAGAGCATGGGTGTTGATCTGGTCATAAAACCATTACCTTTTGACAAGCTCATTCCTGCACTTGAAACCGGAAAGGTTGATGTCGTGCTTTCCAATATGACCATGACAGTGGACAGAAACATGCGTGTCGCCTTTGCCGGCCCATACTTTGTATCCGGAAAATGCCTGGTTACCAAAGAACAGAAAATGGCTGAAGCAGATGAACCAGAAGACCTGGAAAACACAGATGCAAGCATTGCAGTCATCAAAGGCACTACCAGCGAAGTTTTCGTAAAGGAATTGATGCCGAGTGTTAAACGCGTGCCGGTATCGGACGTTAACAAGGGCACAAACATGGTTGCAAAAGGCGAGGTCAATGCTTTTCTTTCCGACTTTCCTATTTGCCTGAGCGTAATGAAACGTTATCCGAACAGCGGTTTCCAGTCAGTTGTATCGCTGTTGACGTATGAGCCTATCGGCATCGCACTGCCTGCCAATGACCCGTTGTTCATCAATCTGGCGGAAAATTTCATAGATCGCGCGGAAAACGTCGGCCTGATGCAGTCACTGGCTGTTAAATGGTTTGGCGAGATCAAGCTGACCGCTATTAGCAATCAAGGCAAGTAATATTAACGTACCGATTTATGCTAAAAGTTTGAAAAAGGAAAAATAACCGTCAAGGTAATTACTATGGCGAGTCTAAGTACTGCTCAATTCATGCAGAAGGCGAGCAATTATGGTTTACAGGAATTCCTGGATATTATGGGCGAGCTGTCTCAGGAGAGCACCAAAAAGGGATTGCTTTCGAGACTGCAAAAAGAACTGATTACACTTGGCCTGGCTTTGTTTAAAA
>JAASSE010000072.1 GCA_021768055.1 Gammaproteobacteria bacterium
CCGGGCGTGTTGGTGCTGACACTGACTGCGATGCAGGTCATTAAAATGGGTTTCATGCCGGAGATGGGCATCGATGCCTATTTCCTTAACAAGGCGCGCGGCAGAAAAAATATTATCGAGCTGGAAACCATCGAACAGCAGTTGAGCTTGTTTCTAGATATACCTAACGGCGACCTGTTGCTCAAGGAAACTCTGTACTCACTGAACGAAGCTGAACAGTTGATGTTCGACATGGTGCACTGCTGGAAAACAGGTAATGAGCAGTGTATCGATAAACTGCTGTTTGAAGATGCACTGGTAGAATACCCGACTTTCACTGAAATTTATGACAGCCTGTTTTACCAGCGCAATAAAAACATGACAGACAAAATCAAAACTTACCTTAAAGACAAAGGCAGCTATTTCGTCGTAATTGGAGCAGGTCACCTGGTAGGTGACGAAGGCATCCCCGCGTTACTGAAAAAAGCCGGTTACAAAGTTACTCGATTGTAAGCAAGCCAGAACAAAGTCTAGCTGATGGAAGTGGACGCAAGAAAGGGCGCTGACTAGTAGAGCAGTCTATCCAGGCGTCTTTGTGCGCCGGGGTGACCCATTTCAGCAGCTTTGGTATACCAGTGGATGGCTTCTTCAATATCCTTATCAACACTCTTGCCCCTGTGGTACATATGGCCGACGCGGAAGATGGCGAAACGGTTTTGATGTTTTGCGCCTTTTCTGTATAACGCCATCGCTTTTTCGTTGTCCTGCTCTACTGTCAGGCCTTTTTCATACATCAATCCCAGCATGCCCAATGCAAAGCCGTTTTCATATTCGGCGGATGCCCGCAGATAAGACCAGGCCTTGTCGTAATCCTGCTCAACGCCCCAGCCTTTCAGGTAAAGATTGCCAAGCCGTGCCATGCCGAAAGGATTGCCTTTTTTTACGCTCCTGTTGTACAGTTCGAGCGCCTTGTCGTAATCCTGTTCAACGATGATGCCGCGTTCATAAAAAAAACCTACCATGGCCATAGCAAGTGGGTTACCTTTAGATGCTGCCTGCCGGTACAGGCGCAAGGCCTCATCAAGGTCGCGCTCCACACCCTTGCCGATTTGGTAGAGGTTGCCCAGCCGGGTCTGTGCCAGCGCACTGTTGTGTTCGACACCTTTGCGGTAATACTCAGCGGCCTTTTGATAATCCTGGTCAACACCGTATCCGCGCTGATATAAATTACCCAGGCGTGCATAGGCATGCTTGTTGCCATTTTCCAGTGCCTTTTGGTACCACTGCTTCGCGATTTCATAGTCTACGGGTACACCCAGGCCACGCTCATAGGCATTGCCCAGACGATTTTGCGCTTTCGCATGCCCTTTTTCCGCCAGGTTTCTGAATGCATCGAAGGCGGATTCATAATCGCCTTCAATGCGTAGGGCCATAGCCTGCTGAAACGAGTTTACTGCTTCAATGTCCTTGATGGCGCTGATATATGCCATATTGTTTTTTTCTGTATTGCCGGAAGATGCCATAGCTACGCGCAGGGATTTTAATTCTTCACGTGCACGGCTAAGTTCTACCAATGATTCGCGCAATTCCTGCAACAGGTTGTTGTCTTTACGCAGTTGCTGAACTCGCTTCAGCACATCATCCTGGTCGGCTTCCATCTTTGCTTTGATATAGTAAGTTTTTTTATCCCAGTTCTCTTCCAGCACGTGAAAGCTTGTGATACCTGCGGTTATAGAGACCACGTCATCGCTGATATAACTACGGCCGAGGCTGTCCCGGTGCACTTCAATCACCTGCTGTATGTAAGTGCCCAGTTCCTGTAAAAGATCATGTTTAACAGTATCAATGGCGTTTACGCGGGCTGTATTACGGGTGTCGTATTCGGTAGCCTGGTAGCTATATTCCCGAACATATGACTGGGTGATGGCGAAAAGACTTGTACAGGTAACGAACAGCAGAATTGAAAATATCAAACGTTTCATGCGGCTCCCCTTGAAGAATGATGTTTGGTTTGCAGCAGCCGGGTTGATTATAGCGTTTACTGGAATTTTCGACTCCAGGCAGTAGAATAAAAATTTCCGCAATTGGGAACAGGGAGTATGCCATGTCGTATGATTATCTAACAGTAGCCGCAGTCATCATCGTTGCCGCAATTATCGTGATGGTGATTCTGCTTGGCAGAAGCAATGCGACGATGGAAATGCGACTACGTAAACTGGCACGCAATTTGTACCTGCTTCAGTCAAATGAAGAGGCGCAAGCGCTCTGCAAGGAAATTCATGAGAAACATCCGGAGTTGTGTGCAGGCATTGATTTCACGCTAAAGGAAGAAGGCGGCAGCGTAAAGATAGATGAATGGAATTCGAATGAACAACGGCCTTGAGCCGGCTATACCATTCAGATTAATGCTTACCAGGTTTTACCTGGTATTTATAACCCCAGTTTCTTTTCCAGGTAATGAATATTGGTGCCGCCGGCTTGAAACGCAGAGTCGGCCAGTATGTCGCGGTGTAATTCGATGTTGGTCTTGATACCGGTGATATCGATTTCAGACAAGGCGCCCTGCATGCGTGCAATCGCAACATCCCGGTCAGCACCGTAAGTGATCAACTTGCCGATCATGGAGTCGTAGTACGGCGGTACGGTATAGCCGCCATAGATATGCGTATCAACACGTACGCCCGGACCACCCGGCGCATGATAGCGGTCGATTTTTCCTGGCGAGGGCATAAACGATTTCGCGTCTTCCGCGTTGATACGGCATTCGATCGCGTGCCCCTTGATATCGATGTCGCTCTGCTTGTAGCGCAGTTTTTCCCCAGCGGCGATGTAGAGCTGCTCCTTGATGATATCGACACCGGTGATCATTTCCGTCACCGGATGTTCGACCTGCACACGTGTGTTCATTTCGATGAAGTAGAATTCGCCATCCTGGAACAGGAACTCGAACGTGCCTGCGCCACGGTAATTCATCTTGATGCAGGCATCGACGCAGCGCTGGCCGATTCTCTTGCGCATGCGCGGTGTTATGCCCGGTGCTGGCGCTTCCTCAACTACTTTCTGGTGACGGCGTTGCATCGAGCAGTCACGTTCACCCAGGTGGATGGCGTTGCCCTGACCGTCGGACAATACCTGGATTTCCACATGGCGCGGTGTTTCGAGAAATTTCTCCATGTACACCATGTCATTACCGAAGTTGGCGCCGGCTTCCTGCTTGGTCAGTGCAATCGAGTTCAACAGCGTCGCTTCCGAATGCACCACGCGCATACCGCGGCCGCCGCCTCCGCCTGCTGCCTTGATGTTGATCGGGTAACCGATGTCCGCGGCTAGCTTCTGGTTGGTATCGGGATCGTCCGTCAACGGGCCGTCGGAACCGGGTACGCAAGGTACAGCGGCTTCGTTCATGGTGCGAATGGCTTCGACCTTGTCGCCCATGGTGCGAATGGACTCGGATGACGGACCGATAAATATAAAACCGCTGTCTTCAACGCGTTCTGCAAAGTCGGCATTCTCGGAGAGGAAGCCGTATCCGGGATGAATCGCGACCGAGTCCGTGACTTCCGCCGCACTGATAATAGCGGGTATGTTCAGGTAACTTTGATCGGAAGGTGGCGGGCCTATGCAAACGGATTCATCGGCGAGACGAACATGCTTTAAATCACGGTCGGCTTCCGAATGAACTGCAACCGTTTTGATACCAAGTTCGCGGCAGGCCCTGAGAATACGCAGCGCGATTTCGCCACGGTTAGCGATGACAACTTTATCTAGCATGGCTGGTATTACTCGATGACGATCAGGGGCTGGCCGAACTCAACCGGCTGGGCATTTTCGGCCAGCACGGCCTTGACTGTACCGGATACCTCGGCTTCGATCTGGTTAAGGATCTTCATCGCTTCGATGATACAGACGGTGTCGCCTTCGCTGACCGTGTCACCAATACTCACGAAGGGCTTGGCACCAGGTGAGGGGGAGGTGTAGAACGTGCCTACCATGGGTGATTTGATCACGTGACCACTGGGTACGCTCTCTTCACCGCCGCCGGTTTCTGCTGGCGCAGGCGCTGCTGCTGGAGCCTCGGGTGCAGGCGCGGGAGCAGGTGCAGGTGGAACAGCATAGCTAACCGGTGCTGGTGGTGCGCTTGAACTGTAGCGCGAAATGCGAACAGACTCTTCGCCCTCGTTGATCTCCAGTTCTGAAATACCGGATTCTTCCAGCAGTTCGATGAGTTTTTTAACCTTGCGTATATCCATTGGCGTTAACCTTTTTGTAATTGTTGCATCGCGGCTTGTAATGCCAGCTCATAACCCAGGGCGCCCAAACCGGAGATGGTGCCGACAGCGATATCTGAGAAATACGAGTATTCGCGGAACGCTTCGCGCGAATGAATGTTGGATAAATGAACTTCGATAAACGGAATATCGACCCCACTGAGTGCATCACGCAACGCCACGCTTGTATGAGTAAATGCTGCGGGATTAATGATGATGAAGCGTACATTGTCTTTCTGGGCCTGATGTATGTATTCAATCAACTCGACTTCTGCATTGCTTTGCACACTGTCAAGGCTCAGACCATGGTCCGATGCCAGCATTGTCAGACGCTGGTTGATTTCGTCGAGGGTGTCTTCACCGTAATGTTCGGGCTCGCGGGTGCCCAGAAGATTGAGGTTGGGCCCGTTGATCACGAGTAAATCTGGCATTGTTGTCGTTATAGTTCAGCCGAAAATAAGTGCTGACGATTGTGCACAAATTCGCCGTATATGTCCACTACTTCGGCGAAATTGCTTCGAAAATGCTAAAAAGAAGTGTTTAGATATTCACCCCGAGCTGACCCAGAATGCCCTCCAGCCGCTCTTTGCTGAGTTCTCCGGTGACGGTGTGGGTAATAGTGCCATTTCTGTCGATGATCGCGCTGTAGGGCAGGCCGCCGATGCTGTTGCCGTAGCGCTGCGCCAGCTCGATGCCTTCGGTTTCAGCCGCCATTACCGGGTAGTTCATGTCCATTTCCCGGGCGAATTCGACGACCAGCTCCTCGTTGTCGACGGCAATACCGATGATTTGGAAATTCTCCTCACCCACTTGCTCCTGCACCTCGATGAAGGCAGGTATTTCTTTCAGGCAGGGCGGACACCAGGTCGCCCAGAAATTCACCAGCACAACGCGCCCGTCCCATTCCCGGATGTTGCGGATGTCGCCATTGATATCGGCGATGGCGAACTCGGGACGTGGCTGACCGATAATCGCTGAATTGTTAATTGCTGAACTGGCCGAGACGGGAGAACTGTTGCTGGCGAGATAGTTCTGCAAGGCATAACCGGAACTACCAGCGAGCACGATTGCAACGATAAATATTAGTGTGTTTTTCACGGCTGTTTGTATTGAATCCTGTTAGGGTTAACGCAGTGCCTGCTGTAAGTGTGTGTTGAACTGGTCGGCCGGCATGAAGCCCACCACGCGGTAATTTTTCAGCTCGTTACCGTTTTTGTCAAAAAACATGATGGACGGTGGGCCGATAATACCGAAGTGCTTGTACAATGCCCGATCCTGGTCGTCATTAGGTGTTACGTCCGCCTGTAATAGAACGGTATCGGTCAGTGCCTGCTGCACCGCCGGGTCGGAAAAGGTGAAGGCTTCCATCTCCTTGCAGGAAATACACCAGTCGGCATAGAAGTCGAGCATTACGGTCTTGCCCTGCGCCTTTGCTTCTGCCAGGGCGGCATTGAGTTCGACAATTCCCTTGATTTGCTTGAACGGCAGGTGTGACACATGCTCGGCAGTTGTTGTGCCTTCACCCAGGTTGATGCCTCGTAACGGGTGGAACACGTCACGACCGCCTGAGGCAAGGCCGATGAGCAGGATCACACCGTATACCAGCAGCACGAAGCCGGTGCCTTTCCACAGCTTGCGCCAGCCTGAGGTGCCGCTGGGCATCGATTCGATTGCACCCATGTAGATAGCGGAAACGATCAGCAGCGCGGCCCATAACGCCATCGTCAGTGCCGTTGGTGCCACGCGCTCGAGCAGCCAGATACCCAGTGCCAGTAGCAGTACGCCGAACACGGCCTTGATGGTATCCATCCACGGTCCTGCCTTGGGCAACAGTTTGCCGGCAGAGGCGCCGATCGCGAGCAGCGGAGCAC
>JAASSE010000329.1 GCA_021768055.1 Gammaproteobacteria bacterium
ACCGGACATGGACACCATTCTGGATGCCGTTTCAAAAACCGAACCACTGGTTGATGTCACCGCGGATGATGGTGTACAGCATACATTCTGGATCATCGATGATGATGAAACCATTAACAAGATTAGTACCGGTTTTGATGCCATGGACGCGATATACATTGCCGATGGTCATCATCGTTCTGCGTCCGCGTCACGCGTTGCCAAAAGCAAGGGCGGTGATGGCAACCAGAACAGTGATTACTTTTTGTCGGTGATCTATCCGCATAACCAGATGAAGATCCTGGATTACAACCGTGTTGTTACCGATCTCAACGGATTGTCAAAAGATGAATTGATAAGCGAG
The DNA here is from genome assembly GCA_021768055.1 of Gammaproteobacteria bacterium. Classification (GTDB taxonomy): domain Bacteria; phylum Pseudomonadota; class Gammaproteobacteria; order SZUA-229; family SZUA-229; genus JABDQW01. The sequence continues at coordinate 344 of JAASSE010000329.1, forward strand.
ATTGAATCATCTTTCATCGTAACTGCTGAAGATACTGCGGTTAAACCCGAAGGCCCGGGTGAGTTCGGTATGTATGTTGAAGGTCAGTGGTATCGTCTGAAAATAACGCCGGCCTTGATACCGGATGATCCGGTCAGCAGTCTAGATGTCAGCCTGCTTGCGGATCATTTAATAGGACCAATTCTGGGTATATCGGATCCTCGCACGGATGCGCGCATCGATTTTGTAGGCGGCATTCGTGGTCTGGGTGAACTCGAGAAGCGTGTTGACAGTGGTGAAATGGCTGTTGCATTTTCATTATTCCCGACCAGCATGGAAGCATTGATGGCCGTTGCTGATGCCAACGAAGTAATGCCACCGAAGTCTACCTGGTTCGAACCCAAGCTCGCCGATGGACTGGTTTCACACGTGCTCGATTGAGCCGAGATCAAACTACTTACAATAACATTTCAATACGGTACACTGACTGCTCGTAACAGGAGCGGGCATGCCATTATCCGAAACCGTATTTGTGTTGATGGCTTTACTGGCGACAGGCATAGTCGCTTCAGGTCTGTTTCGCAAACTTCCCATTCCCTATACCGTACTGCTTGTTGTTATTGGCATGGTGCTTGGTCAACTGTCACAGGCCTGGCCGCCGATGGAATCGTTACAGCATTTTCAGCTGACGCCGGATCTTGTTATGTTTGTGTTCCTGCCGGCACTGATTTTCGAATCGGCGCTTAACCTTAACGCACGACAACTGGTCAAGGATATTGCGCCAGTGTTGATGCTGGCAGTGCCTGCGTTGCTGTTTTCCACGGCAGCGGTTGGTATAGGGATCTGGCTTGTCCTCCCAGTCGACCTGATTGTGGCATTACTATTCGGTGCATTGATTGCAGCAACCGATCCGGTCGCTGTGATTGCATTGTTCAAGGAACTGGGTACACCCGAACGCCTGACAGTACTGGTCGAGGGTGAGTCTTTACTCAACGATGCAACGGCTATTGTTATCGTCAGTATACTGTTAGGCCTGTCTACCATGGCAGGCAGCGGTGTTGAAATTGCCTGGCATGCTATTGGTCAGTTTCTAGTTGTTTTCTTCGGTGGTGCACTGGTTGGTGCCGTGTTTGGTTTTATTATCAGCTGGATGATGTCCAGGTTTTCACATGTGACCAGTGCGGTTCTTATTCTTTCGCTGGTGCTGGCCTATCTTTCCTTTGTTATAGCCGAGCATAACCTGCATGTGTCAGGCGTTATGGCAGTTGTGGCCTGTGCCATTGTGTTTGGTGTATTCGGAGTTTCAAGACTACCTGCCGAGGCCGTTGAAGCAATGCATGAGGCCTGGGAGTTCATCGCACATATTTGCAATACACTGCTGTTTATTTTTGTCGGTCTTCTCGTTGATCCAGACTCCATGGTTGCGTACTTTGTGCCGGCCATGTTCGCCGTTTTTCTGGTACAGGCATCAAGGGCAAGCATGATATACAGCCTTGTACCTGCAACAGTTAAGTTATTTAAGTTGCCGCATGTAACGCTGAGAGAACGTCATATCATGTTCTGGGGCGGTCTGAAGGGCGGCCTTGCAATCGCGATTGTACTTTCATTGCCGGATGATCTGGCCGGCCGCGATATATTGATCAATCTGACGCTGGGGGTTGTGCTGTTCACACTGCTTGTTAATGCACCGACGATAAGGCCAATGATCAGAAAACTCGGTCTTGATCAACTTGACGATAATGAACGTGCAGAACTGAAACGCGGTATCAGTGATGCAATGCTGGGTGCCGAAGAAATGCTGGATCGGTTTTCTGATGCGGGTTTGTTATCAAAAGCAAACCAGCATACGGTGATGAACCGGACCAATGACATGTTAATGAACTGGATGCCCGATGTTATTGGTGATGATGAATTCCGCCATCAAAGGCTGGTTGCGCTGCAGGCAGAAATGAAAGCGCTCGATAACCTGTTTCGTGCTGGCGCGATAAGACAGTATATCTACCTGGATTTAAGAGGTGTAATACAACGCAAGCGTGACCAGATAATCAACGAGCACAGGCAGACATCAAACAATCAGGTCGCCAAACCTGTCAACCTGATCCTGTATATTGAAGATATGCTGGTGAAGTGGCTCAGGGAAAAGGACTGGGCTGCTGGATTGATGTCGTATTACCAGAACCGTCGTCTTTCGTCACACTTAATGCGGGATATTGCAAAGATAATCATGGCAGAGGTGGCGTTGGAGTCGATTCGCGAAAGCCGAAGCATGCTCGAAGA
>JAASSE010000330.1 GCA_021768055.1 Gammaproteobacteria bacterium
AGCCGTTATGGCTGCGAGCTGATTGCGCCAATGACGCTGGAAATCAACCAGCTCAAGAAAGAGCAGAATGCAGTGATCCTGGCCCACTCCTACCAGACCCCGGACATTATGTACGGCGTCGGCGACTTTATCGGAGATTCCTACGGCCTCAGCGTGAAGGCAACCGAGCACCCGGCCAGCAAGATTATATTTTGCTCGGTCTATTTCATGGGCGAGACAGCCAAGCTGCTCAACCCTGACAAGGAAGTGCTGGTGCCTCAGGTTGCAGGCTGTTCGCTAGCCGACTCGATCACCGGCGAACAGGTGCGCGAATTGCGCAAACAGCATCCCGACGCTGGCGTGGTCTGCTACGTGAATACCTATGCCGAGGTCAAGGCTGAGAGCGACGCCTGCGTAACCTCCGCCAATGCCGTGGAAGTCGTGGAGGCCATGCCGCAGGACGACATCCTGTTCATCCCAGACAAGCTAATGGGGCTGAACGTCGCCAAGGTCACGTCGAAAAACATCATCACCTGGGACGGTACCTGTATCGTTCACGAAGGCTTCGATATCAACCAGATCAAGAACATCCGCGAGCGCTTCCCCGGCGTCATGATTCTCGCCCACCCCGAGTGTACGCCGGGCCTGGTTTCGGAGGTCGACTATGCCGGTGGCACCTCGGGTATGCTCAACTACGTGAAAAATTCCGATGCGAAAACCTTCATGCTGGTCACTGAATGCGGCCTGACCGATCGCTTCAAGGCAGAATTCAAGGACAAGGAGATCGTCGGCACCTGTATTCTGTGCCCGTACATGAAACAGATCCAGCTGGATGATGTACTGAAAACATTGAAAGAGCCATCAGCTGATCAGTATATCGAGATCCCGTCGGATATTGCGGTGCGTGCAAAACGCAGCCTGGACCGCATGTTCGAGCTCGAACAGAAAGGCAAGGTACTACTTGAAGAACAGGGCCGAAGCGCGCTGCGCTGGACGGCCTGATACAGTATGTGGGAGCATTTTCATCATGAAGCCGACATCGGCGTGCGCGGTACCGGTGAGACCCTGGCACAGGCATTCGAGCAAGCGGCGATGGCCCTGACTGCGGTGATTGCCAGTCCGGAAACAGTTACCTGTGTCGAATCGGTGAGCATCGATTGCGAGGATGCCGACACTGAACTGCTGCTGGTCGACTGGCTCAATGCGCTGGTATTCGAGATGGCAACGCGCAAGATGCTGTTCAGCCGGTTCCAGGTTGAAATCGATGGGCAGCGCCTGCACGCCAGCGCCTGTGGAGAAGTTATCGACGTGGAACGCCACCAGCCGGCAGCCGAAATCAAGGGCGCGACCTATACCGAACTGGCCGTGGTCGAAGATCCCCCCGGTAGGTGGCGTGCGCAGTGCGTCGTAGATGTATAGTTATCGTACAGACTTAATGTAAAGAACCATGGACACTTCAGGACTGACACGCGTATCCGAATTCGAGTGGCACATCGAGCCGCAGGATAACATGCGTGTGCCGGGCATCATTTACGCCAGTAAAGACCTTGTCGAGGGCATGGATGACAAGGTTCGCGAACAAATCACCAATGTCGCCACCCTGCCTGGCATCATCAAAGCCTCCTACGCGATGCCCGACGCACACTGGGGCTACGGTTTTCCGATTGGCGGTGTCGCAGCCTTCGATGCAGATGCCGGCGGCGTTGTGTCGGCCGGTGGCGTCGGTTTCGATATCTCCTGCGGCGTTCGTGCCTTGCACACCGGTCTACAGCGTGCGGATATAGAGCCACTGAAGCAACAGATTGCCGATGCACTGTATCACACGATTCCGGTTGGGCTTGGCAGTCATGGCAACATTCATCTCGATAACAGGGAAATGGATGCAATGCTGAGCGGTGGTGCCCAGTGGGCAATAGCGCGCGGCTGGGGTGATGAGACTGACTTGCAGCGTATCGAGGAACACGGCTGCATGGCGGATGCACGACCCGCAGCAGTATCCGAATTTGCCAGGAAGCGGCAGCGTAACGAAATGGGTACGCTGGGTTCCGGTAATCACTATCTGGAGGTGCAGGAAGTCAGCGAGATCTATGATGCGGATACTGCAGAAGTATTCGGCATTGCCACCGGGGACGTGGTCATCAGTATCCATTGCGGTTCCCGCGGCCTTGGCCACCAGATCGGCACAGAGTTCCTTAAAACCATGGTGACGCGTGCACCCGGATACGGCATTACTCTGCCTGACCGCGAACTGGCGTGCGCACCGATCGCATCGGAAACCGGACAGGATTATCTCGGCGCGATGCGTTCCGCGATCAATTGTGCACTTGCCAACCGGCAGATCATTACCCATCTCACCCGGCAGGTGTTTGCAGAACTTGTTCCCGCGGCAACACTGACATTGCTCTACGATGTGTCGCACAACACCTGCAAGGTCGAACAGCATGTCATCGACGACCAGCCACGCAAACTGTACGTACACCGTAAGGGAGCAACGCGTGCATTCGGGCCCGGCCACCCGGATCTGCCAGAGACTTTTTCCGAGACTGGTCAGCCCGTGCTGATCGGCGGTTCGATGGGCACTGCTTCACACGTGCTCGCCGGCAACCCGGGTAACG
>JAASSE010000331.1 GCA_021768055.1 Gammaproteobacteria bacterium
CCAGTGATACTTTTTCAGTTTCGCCCATCCATACCCGTGATCGTTTCAATATCTCACCAGCCGCATATAATCTATGCGTTTCATAAAAACGGAAGCCGTAATTCAACAATGACTGGCTGACATCTGCACGTGCCTTTTCGCTGTCTGTGCCCAACGCAACCGCAACCAGGCGCATGCCTGAACGCATTGCAGAGGAAACCAGGCAGTAGCCTGCCGATTCCGTATGGCCGGTTTTAATGCCGTCAACACTGTTATCACGCCACAGTAACTTGTTGCGGTTGTACTGCTTGATATTGTTGTAGGTATAAACTTTTTCCTTGTACCAGTCATAGTGCTCCGGGTGTTCGCGAATTACTGTCGCTGCCAGCGTGGCAATATCACGCGCGGTCGTCATGTGACCTTCGGCAGGCCAGCCGGTGCTGTTCACATAGTAAGTCCCCGTCATACCCAGATTTTGCGCATACTGGTTCATAAGCTGAACAAACGCATCTTCTGTGCCGGCAACATATTCAGCCAGCGCGACACTGGCATCATTGCCTGACTGGACAATCAGGCCTTTGAGCAAATCGTGCACACTGACCTTTTTGCCCACTTCAACGTACATGCGCGATCCGCCCATGCGCCAGGCTTTTTCGCTGATGGTAACCAGATCATCCATGCTCAAGCGGCCCGCATCTATTTCCTTGTATACAATGTAGCCCGTCATCAGCTTGGTAATACTGGCCGGCTCAACCTGCTTGTCGGCTTCTTTTTCGGCAAGCACGCGGCCACTGTTGAAATCAATCAATATGTAACTTTTTGCAGCAACCTGTGGTGGCGCTGGCACCGGGATGGCCGCCATGCTGATTGCCGGCAGAAAAACCAGCAGCATAAAAACAGTCAGTAGAGGTGTAATCAATTTATTTATTTTGGTCATGTTATTCAGTTGTATCTAATAATCTTTGCATTGTTTAAATTAATTTCTTTGAGCTGCGCCAGAACTTTTTCAGCAACGTTGGAAGTCGGCACCGGTCCGATGCGCACTCTGTACAACAGCTTGCCATTATTGTTATCGACATGAATGCGGGCGCTGCGGAAATTTTTACTGCGCAAATCCTCGATCATTTCCATTGCATTTTCTTCTGTCCCGAAAGCTGCGATTTGTATATAGAGTTTGCCATCATCAGTGACGTAATCCTTATCTGTACCCTGCCCATTACGCTCATCAATATAGCCCTTGGTAACAACCCGTATCTGTACCGGCGCAGTACCGGTTGCTGCTACGCCCAGCTTGGTTGCAGCCGCATATGACAGGTCAATGATGCGTCCATCATGGAATGGTCCACGATCGTTTACACGAACAACAGCCTTGCGCCCATTATTCAGATTCTTCACTTCAACGTAACACGGGATCGGCAAGGTTTTATGTGCGGCCGTCATTGCATACATATTATAAGTTTCACCACTGGAAGTTCTGCGGCCATGAAACTTGGTGCCGTACCATGACGCATCACCCTTTTGCTTGAAGCCTTCAGAACTGTCCAGCACATAATATGTCTTGCCGAAAACTTCATACGAAGCCGGATTTCCATATTTACTTTGTTTAACTTTTTTCGGTATCGCATCCGGAATCTCATCCCAGTTGCGGCCATAGCGGTCCGGTGCACCATCTCTTACGCCGCACGCGTTGAGCAGCAGGACCAGTAGTACTGGCAGTGACGGTTTGGCAAGCTGTAATGTTGTGTACATATTTATTCAGTATTCATGTGCCAGGCATGCTGAATTCCTGGCTGAGCTCATACACTGCCATAGCGTACAGCGCACTATGGTTATAGCGTGTAATGACATAAAAGTTATATAGACCCAGCCAGTGCTCTTTTCCATAGCGGCCGTCAAGAGTTACTACCGTGACCTTGGTATTTTCATCGATTGGATCAACCGGGCGTATACCCTGGTTGCGTAATTCGGACAGTTTTATGTTCGGTTTCAACTGGTTACGTGTTTCATTTTCGACCGGCGAACTGACACTTGCACGCAATACGATCTGTTCGCCCTGCTTCCAGCCATGGCGCTTGAAATAATTTGCCACGCTGCCAATGACATCAGCCACGTTGTTCCAGAGGTCGCGTTTGCCATCACCGTCAAAATCAACAGCATAGTGGCGGTAGCTGCTGGAAATGAACTGCGGCATACCCATCGCTCCTGCATACGAGCCGCGTACCGAAGCCACATCCACGCCTTCTTCACGCGTTAACAATAAAAACTGTTCAAGTTCCCTGCGGAAAAATCCAGCGCGCGGCGGGTAATCAAAGCCGAGCGTTACCAGCGAGTCGAACACATGGACCTTGCCGTTGTTATTTCCGTAATAGGTCTCTACACCAATAATGGCGGTAATAATATCCGCCGGGACGCCGTACTCCTTTTCAGCCCGCTTCAATGTCGTTTCATGTTCTTTGAGAAAAGCATTACCGCCGGTTATGCGCTTGTTGGTAATGAAGATCGGACGGTACTCCTTCCAGGTAAGCACTTTTTCAGCCGGTCTTGAAATTGACTCAAGCACGTTGTCTAGTCTTTTCGCACTGGCAAACTGGGCAGTCAGATGATTACGG
>JAASSE010000006.1 GCA_021768055.1 Gammaproteobacteria bacterium
ACATCGTGATGCCGGGTCAGGTAAACCAGTGCCTTCTCCCCGTTACGCAGGCGAAACCAGCCAGAGCCATAGCCGGGTAGGCCAGTGCCGAGCGTGCGGCGCTTGGGAGTGAGCCCTCCGCCCTTTACCAGGTCCAGGATGCGCGCCTCAGCGGTATTGAGCTGGTGCAAGGGTATCTCACGGCCCCAGAAGTCACCGACCAGCCTGATACTGTTGCTGTGAATTTCAACGCGTGAATGTCTCGATGAATAAGCTGTGTACATAAGTGCCAGCAATACGGCGGCCAGTATTACGCAAATAATGCCCAGGAACCACAAGGGGTTGGAGGAGGCCGGGGCTATTGCAAAAACGTCCATTGAATACCTCGTAATCTTAAGTAAAGACCTGTTTTTATTTGAATAAATTGTAACTGTACTTTAGCTAAATATAGGTTATACTTCGGACGCTGGTAAAGAATACAGCGGTTATTTATGTATATACAATTTCGATACGCTTCTAATATCTCATCTTGTTTGTTCGTAAGTATTACCTGCATCTTTCAGCGCTTTATAGATCTGGCGTATGGCGCCATCACTTATGGTTAATTAATTCTGGAGAATACTTATGACCACAACAACAGGTCGCGTGAAATGGTTTGATGAAAAGAAGGGCTTTGGCTTTATTGAACAGCAGGACGGCAAAGATGTGTTTGTCCACTTCAGGGCAATAGCGGGCTCAGGCTTTAAAACACTGGCCGATGGGCAGGAAGTCGAGTTTGAAATCGAACAGGGTCAAAAGGGCCCGCAGGCTGTCAACGTAAAAGTTCTTTAATTTCGTGAGGGTTGTTTAACAGCCCCGCAAATTATTGCTAAACACAAGCCACGCAGTTAACTGCGTGGCTTGTTTATTTTGGATGTTGGCAAAATTCTATTCGACAATTCGTAATGCCAGGTAAGGAATAATATTAAAAAGTAATATGGACAGCTTGTAGAAACCCATTAATGTATAGTGAATTGCATCAAACTTCTCTACCGACAACTTGAACCATTTTCCATGTAAATTATACGTCCAGTCATGCGCCAGCATAAAAAACAGGAACCACCAGAGCAGTAGTGCTAAATTAATTAGTGAACACCAGCCCAGAACATCACGAACGATTTCAACTGTCATTTTTCATCCTCATAAGAGTTTTAAAGTGGCCAGAGCTCTATCCCCAGCTGCAAGAATCTTACCGACAACAGGATACAGACGACAGTAATGACCAGGTAGGCTGGCCTGATACCTGTAGAACGAATTTGCTTTAAACCGATATAGGCGCCAACAGCGGTTACTATAAATGCAAACTCGCTGATTATGAGCAAGGTCAATAACGGCAGCGCAGTTGCGCTATCGCTGCTCGCTTCGCTGCCTTTCATCACAACCAGAAGAAGAAACAGGCCCAGGACTGATGCGATATAAGGGAAATTTGAAGATTTCATTCGTTTGGCTGTAAGTTATTCGCTACGCATTGCGGTATCGTTTAGTGGCGATTTGTGAGAGTGCTCAACCTTTTTCATGGAGTAATCGTCTTTCATTGCCTGCATCCCTGATGATCTGCATGCCACCGCGAACCACAATGATAGATATCGCCATTCCAATAACAAGGTCAGGGTACCTGGAATCAAGCAGGTATACCAGGCCGCCACCAAAGATAATGCCGAAATTAGCGATCACATCATTTTTTGAGAATATCCAGCTGGCACGCATGTGAACTTCGCCTTCACGGTGTTTTGAAATAAGCACTAGGCAGGTAATGTTCGCGACCAGGGCCAACATACCAATAGTGATCATAAGCAGTGACTCCGGTTCACTGCCCCATATCAAACGGCGTAGAACATCAAGGGATACAGAAGTGCCGAGAATTATTTGAAAAATACCACTTAAATGCGCCGCTTTTATTTTTACCAGTGCCGGCCTGCCTACAGCATACAGCCCGATTCCGTAAACAGTAGCGTCCGCCAGCATGTCCAGCGAATCTGCGATCAGCGCTGTTGACTCACTGAAGATACCAAGTATGAATTCAGTGAAAAACATGAAGGCATTAATACCGAGCAGGATGAGCAAAATCCTGCCCTGTCTCTGGTTTTTTACCTCAATGTCACACTCGCAGCCTGTCACCGTAATCCTGCATCCACTGTTCGAATTTCTGCATCGAGTCAGTGGTGGCCTGTTCCTCTATCTCCTTGATCAGGTTATCCTCAAACCGGTATCTGGCTTCACCTTCTGCCACCAGATCAGGTGCGCCGGTAAGTGTATAGGTGCAGCGCCATTTCCTGGACAGGCGGTTTCTTTCTACGATTGGTGAGGTGAGGGCGACAAGGGTTCGGGTATCGAAGCGCCGGTCGAAATTCGTAACGTCTTCCTTCAGGTAGGCAATGATTGCATCGCGGCCTTTACAGATGGAGTCTGGGTCTTCGACACTCAGGTAGGTTGCATCGTCTGCGAGGTATTTCTCCAGTCGTGACCAGTCGTCGTCTGCTACAGTGACTTCGAAGTCCGCGGCAAAATTCTCGAATATTTTTATGATATCCATCTATCGTTACTACAAGTTCTTAGACTGTATAGTCACGTGACTGTAGCGCTACCATACCAACAATGCCGATAACAAAGCCGGCGTAGCCACCAATGCTATAAGCTAGTCCGTGGGGATGGTCATGTGAGATATATGTAAGTAACGGCATGAGGGCAGACCCGATACCCACCAGTACACATACACGTGTTATCAGGCGTTTGAGTCCGTCCTTGTCCTTAACCAGTGCCGCTGTTTTCTCGTTATAGCCTGCAATCAGTTCCATCTTGCCTTTCACACCGATCAGGTAAGCAAAAACAAACAGCAGCACGGCGATACCTTCCATTACGAGTATTTCGATAAGTTTTGCGGCCATATGTTTTATCTTCGCTATATTTTTATGTTGGACAGGTCAGTGTCATCAAGTCGTTTCTTTCTCCTTTTTGAGAATCTTGTTGACCAGTACTGGAATACCAAAGAATACCAGGGCAAAAATAAATGAATAAAATGTTGGGTATTCCATGAGCAACCAGCCAAATATGATTATGCCGCTTAACAGCCATATCAATATCATTACGGCTTTTGGGATATCTTCAGGCATTATTCTCTCTTTTTAACGATATAGTATTAAAGTTTCTGATCATAGCAGTTCATGGTTAATTGCCTAAATGTTTTTTTCGCTCTTCAGTGAATTCCCACCATTTTTTTGGAGGCTTGCCTTCCATATATCTTACCGCAGAAATAAAAACATCTAATACGCACGGGTCATGTCTCTTTTTTGTAATCCTGCAGAGGTCTTTATACATTTGATATGGATCTTTTCCAATAAGCTCGGCTGGCTTATCCATTCCCAGAAGCAGGAAATCTTTCTCGATAGAAACACCAACATTAGGTATATCACGAAATCGTTCTACGTTGTGCCGCCCCATTATTTAGTTGCTCTAATGCTGGTAACCACCGGTTGCTCGACTGCATAGAGAAGCGATGCAGTCGAGCAGTCCGAGTGCTTTATCCCTGTTATATGCTGAGCGCCCAGACAATTATTTTCTTACAAAATGATAGACTGAGTTTTTCTTGAATTTCCCATCCTTAAATATTGTGTAAGTTGTTTTTAGATGATTATTGTCATTTGTCATCTCATGAGTGATTTTATGGACGTGCCCTTCATTGGAGTTACATAAGGAACTGGAAGGATCGCAAGCCATTGCAATGATATTTTTAGATGAACTTGACACATCCAGAACTAGTTCAGGTTGATTTTGCTTTGCGCAGTAATGCGTTGCCTTTATTTGCGAACAATTCTTGAAATTATCGCAATGATACATAGTAGCCATTTCCTTTCCTGTTCCGGGTAGTAAATTTTCCTGTACGGTGCTTCCCTTGCCTATAACCTTAAAACTAATAGCCGTTTTATCCGTTCCAACGAGTTTGGCTGCAGGCCCCTTTTTTGTTGCCCCACCTTCCTGTTTATCAGCAGGTGCAAGCTTCCACTCACCATTAAGCTTTGCTAACGCATTGTAGTTATTCATTACCGATGGAGTAGCCCACAGAGTGCTGGAGATTAGTGTCATTACAGCAACGGCAAAACTTTTTGAAATATTCATATCTCGGTTCTCCTCGTTGTTGGTTTAAGGGAACATTCCCTCATTTTCTTGTTGTACTCTAACGTAAGAAATCATCCGCCGGCGCAGCCGGTCGGATGAATTGACTTGTTAGGCGAAACAGGATCTATACTGCTATATCTGTTCAAACGTTTCATGTCGTAAACGTATCTTCCATTCTCCTTCATCAAGTATAAACAGGGCTGTCCATACCCCTTTGAGTTCTGTAACCTCACCATCCTTGCTAGTAAACCCATAGCTAAAATTTGCTGTGAAGGTAGCAGATCTCTCATTGATTACATAAATATAGATATCTTCCCATGAAGCGTGATTTATACCTTCTAAGGTTTTGTAATATTCGCTAATATCGGCTTCAAGTGAGTCATGAGAAGAAAATATTGCAGTATTACTTACAGCAAATATATCATCCGTAAAATGGCTTAAAGCAGTTTCTATGTCTCTAGCATTTAAATGAGCAGTCGCCACCTCCTCGATTTCCGCTTCAATCTTCTTTATTTCGCTTTCTGAAAGCATTCACAGACCTTGGCCATCTTTGCGTCTAACTACAATTAGAGCTCCGAAAAATCACGACGCGAATGAAATTGGCTTAGCTGGATTGAGACAAGCGGTTCATTCTTTTCCATAATAAACCTCACCTCGATTAGATGGTGTTCCTGAAGTGGTGTCCTTTTTTAACGCATTTGCCGCCAAATGGAAACAGGACATATAGACCCATTTATTAGTATTTGTTGATTAGCTTATGATTCGAAGCTGTGATAAAACCGAGTCTAAATTTCAATGACATGCACAGTATTGACGGATAGCGAGGGTCATCATGAAATTCAGCGAAAAAGTGAAAAAGATGTTCGAAGGAGAACGCGATGCTCAGGAAATGAGCACCTGGATTTTTTCACTGACGCCGCTGGGGATTGCCTTCTGTTTCTATTTCGTATTCCTGCTGCCGATGGATATTGAGAATAAGGATCTGTTATACGTGGTGGGTGCGGCCGCCGGATTTTCCGGCTTGCAGGCTTACTGGATATCGCGCGGCTGGGAGAGGAACGACGGTATTACGGTGGTGCTTGGCCTGGTCGGCATTCTCTTTGCCGTGCTGCTGACCTGGGCGTATATCGGTCTCACTCGCTAAGCTACTTCACTTCAGAGCAGGCCTTCTCCATTATCCTTTGCCGGTGGCGGCAGGGGTTCGCTGCGTTGCTGCTGCTCGCGGCGTTTCTTCATTTGTTCGATCGATTCCTGCATCGACTCGTTTAATTCTTCCATGCCTCTGAGCATTGATTCACCCATTTCCTTCGAGCCTTCGCGCAGCGCATCATTCAGCAAGCGCATGCCCTCGGCCATGGCGTCTTCCATGCTGTCGATGTTTTTCTGCATCGATTCCGATAACTGTTCAGCCATTTCTTCGAGTTCGCGGCCGGCAGGTTTTGATGATGGTGGAATGAAGGACTGCGTCGCATCGATTTTCCACTGGCCATTTTCCAGCACCATCACGGTATCGAATGCGCGGTAGTCGTCCGGTGCGTTGCCTTCGGGATAGATGATGGTCACGACGATGGTCTGCTGCGTACCGAGATTGATTTCACCGATGGCTGTTTGCTGATCCGGCGGCAGCGTCAGGTACTCGTCAAAGGATTGCTGACTGTCGAGGGAAACAAAACTGCGTGCAGTTTCAGTGTCGCCCCGCTTGAGCGCCTGCCAGTATTGCGCGGCAACATCGCGTGGGTTCTCCGCGACGGGGGTGCAGGCGGCGACTATTGCGGTTGTGAAAAATATTATGAGAAATTTTTTGATAAGCACGGTTAAGTTTTGTTGTATATGTATTCGGGAGATTGCTTCGCTACGCTCGCAATGACATGGGCTCATTCAGTTAATGGTGCTGTTCTCTTTTTCTTCGAGTAATACCTGGTTGTCGTAGGCATTCAGGATCTGCTCAAAGATATCCACCTCGTCCATTTCGCCTTCATCGAACTCGTAGGTGTGCGGGTCAGCGCCGAGTATCTGTTCAAAACGGTTGATTTCATCTTCCAGGCCGGGATTAAACTTCAGCGCCTTCATATACATATTGCGCGCCTCGACGGTGAAGGCTTCACGAAAGTCCGGATCGCGGTTGAGGCGGTCACGAGTTTCGTTCTTTTTCTCTTCGCTTAATGACATTGTTATTTTGCTCTCGTATCAGACCAGTGCATTGCTGGAATGTTCCAGCATTTTTCCTCGTCACTCGTACCTCGTCCTTCGTTCCTGATCATCACGCAAGTGTGATGATCAACCTAACAGCGTGTCCTTGGCCTGGTTGATTTGGGCGGCAAGGTAGTCGGAACCGCCGCGGTCCGGGTGTACTTTCTGCATCATGCGTTTGTGCGCCTGGATGATTTCTTCACGGCTGGCACCGGCTTTAACACCAAGGACTTCACGCGCTTCGTCAGCGGTCATTTTACCGCTGCGCGGGCGCTGCGCCGACTGCTGATGCGTTTGTTGTCCCGTGTTCTGCTGGGTGTAGTGCTGGCGGAAGCGATTCAGCAGCGGCAGGTACTTGAGTATGCCGATCAGGCGGGGAATGAAGGCTGCGATGGCGCCGCCGAGTGCGTACAGCCAGTGCATGCGACCGGTCACGGCGAGCACCACGAGAATACCGATGATGGTGCCTGCGACGGTCCAGAAGATCAGGTTCTTACGCTTGTCGCCTGACGCCCTGGAGATTTTGTACCAGAGCAATAAGGCGATACCGATGACTGCAAGCAGGAGGATTAAGCGGGTCATCGTGGCTTCACCATAACTGGCTGATTGAGATTGATCTTATCCCTTCAATGCTCGGTCAACTGTTTCACCGATATCTGCCGGGTTGCGCACCACGTGCACCCCAAGCTCTTCCATCGCATCCATTTTCGCCACCGCGGTATCGGCCTTGGCGGAGATGATCGCGCCGGCGTGGCCCATACGTCTTCCCGGCGGTGCCGAAACACCGGCGATAAAGCCTATGACCGGCTTGTCCATGTTCTCTTTCGCCCACTCGGCTGCATCGACTTCCTGCTGGCCGCCGATTTCGCCGATCAGTACTACCGCGTCGGTGTCCGGGTCATCGTTGAACGCAGACAGTACATTGACGAAATTGGCGCCGTTGATCGGGTCACCACCGATGCCGACACTGGTGGACTGGCCGTGACCGCGCGCGGTCATCTGGGCGACGGCTTCATAGTTCAAGGTACCGGAGCGTGATACTACGCCGATACGACCGGGCTTGTAGATGTTGGCCGGCATAATGCCCACCTTGCATTCTTCCGGGGTGATTACACCGGCGGTGTTGGGGCCGAAAATAATCGTTTCGTGACCGATGACATAGCGTTTCACGCGCACCATGTCCTGTACCGGAATGCCGTCGGCGATCACGATGATGGTCTTGATGCCAGCTTCGATGGCTTCGAGGATCGCGTCAGCAGCGAATTGCGGCGGCACGAATATGCCGGAAACATTGGCGCCCGCTTCGCGCACCGCGTCGGACACGGTATCGAAAACGGGCCGGTCCAGGTGGGTGGTGCCACCCTTGCCCGGGGTCACGCCACCGACGATATTGGTGCCGTGCTTGATCGCCTCTTCGGCGTGGAAGGTCGCGTGCTGGCCGGTAAAGCCCTGGTAGATCACGCGGGAGTCTTTGTTGATAAATACGCTCATGGTAGTTCTTTATGTTTATGACAGGCTGTTGACCGCGTCGACGGCCTTGCGCGCCGCATCATCGAGATCGGTTGCATTAATAAATGGCAGGCCGGACTTGTTCAGGATTTCCTGGCCCAGTTCATAGTTGGTTCCGGATAGCCGCACGATCACAGGTTCACTGATGGCCTGCTTCTGCATTGCCTGCACTACGCCTTCGGCGACCCAGTCGCAGCGGTTGATACCGGCAAAGATGTTCAACAGGATGGCCTTCACGTTCGGGTCTTTTCTGACGATGCGAAACGCGTTGGCGATTTTTTCCGGAGAGGCGCCGCCGCCGACATCGAGGAAGTTGGCCGGGCTGCCGTTGTGCAGCGTGATCGCATCCATCGTCGCCATCGCCAGCCCCGCGCCGTTGACGATGCAGCCGACGTTGCCGTCCAGCGCGATGTAGTTCAGGCCGTGGCCGGTGGCCTCGACTTCCTTTGGGTCTTCTTCGTCAAAGTCACGGTAGTTGGTAATTTCCGGGTAGCGATGCACCGCGTTGCCGTCAAATGACATTTTCGCATCCACCGCGAGCAGCTTGTCGCCATCCACGATCGCGAGCGGGTTGATTTCCGCCATCAGCGCATCCTTGTCACGGAAACAACGGTACAGTGAACGCATCAGCTTGACCGCCTGTGGCATCAGCGGGCCGGTGAGGCCGATGCGTGCGGCTATCTTGCGGCACTGGAATTCGGGCAGGCCGATGGCCGGGTCAACTGCTTCGCGCACGACCTTGTCGGGATCGGTTTTGGCAACTTCCTCGATCTCCATGCCACCGCTGGCAGAGGCGATAATGGTGATGCGCTGCTTGATGCGGTCGATAATCAGACCCAGGTAAAACTCCTGCTTGATATCCTGCGCCGATTCCACCAGTACACGCTGCACCAGCTTGCCTGCACTGCTGGTTTGTGGCGTGATCAGTCGCGAGCCAATGATGTGATCGGCGTGTTTGCGTACGTCCTCGACGGAATCCGCCAGTTGCACACCGCCGCCCTTGCCGCGGCCGCCAGCATGGATCTGCGCTTTCACCACCCAGCGGTCACCGCCGATTTCCTCGGCGATGATGCCGGCGCTGGCATCGGAATCGGCGACGCGGCCATCCGGCACCGGAACGCCGTAGGATCTGAGTAGTTCCTTGGTCTGGTATTCGTGAATGTTCATATCGTTTTCAGCTAGTATCGTGTTGTTGCTGCTCCCGCCACAGGCTGGTGGCGGGAGTAGTATGATTTACCGTGTTCAGGCCGCGTTTACAGCTATTTGATCGGCCTTGTCGACCAGTACCTGTGCCTGGCGGATCGAGGCCGCATCGATCATCTTGCCGTTCAGCGACACCGCACCCTTGCCTTCGGCTGCTGCCTGTTTCATCGCATCCAGAATCTTGCGCGCGGTCGCGACGTCTTCCGATGGCGGCGTGAATACCTCGTTGGCCAGTGGTATCTGGCTCGGATGAATCGCCCATTTGCCTTCAAAGCCGAGCGCGGCATCGGAGTTGGCGACCGAAAGGAAGCCTTCCGCGTCCTGGATATCACCATAGGGGCCGTCGATCGGGCGCAGGCCGTAGGCGCGGCAGGCGACGACCAGGCGTGACATGGCGAAATGCCACTGGTCGCCCCAGTGTACTTCGCGGTGGCCTTCCTCATTCGGGTGGGCCAGCAAGGTGTAGGCCGGGTTGGCGCCACCCATGCTGGTGGTGCGTGCCTGGGTCGAGGCGGCGTAATCGGCGACACCGAAGTGTAGCGCTTCGAGGCGGTCCGGACAGGCCTGCGCAATGGCCTCGACATTGGCCATACCCAGCGCGGTTTCGATCAGCGCCGTCATCGCAATCGGTTGCAGGCCCTTGGCGGCCTCGATCTGGCTCAGCAGCAGCGCAACGAATTCGAGTTCGGAGGGCTTGCCGACCTTGGGCACCAGGATGGAATCGAGGTTGTTACCGGCCTGCTCGACCACGTCGATGATATCGTGATAGCAGTAATGCGTGTCCAGGCCATTGATTCGTATGGAAACCGTGGTGTTAGACCAGTCGAGGTCATTCAGGGCCTCGATCACGTTCTTGCGGGCCTGGGCCTTGTCATCCGGTGCTACGGCATCCTCGAGGTCCAGAAAAACGCAGTCGGCACCGGCGTTAGGTGCCTTTTCGAGCATGCGCGGATTGCTGCCAGGTACGGCCAGTTCGCTGCGGTGTAGTCGGTTCATTTTGGGCATTGTCGTGAAAAATCCAGGGGGCTGTTAATTTTGAAGGGCGAATTATACGCTTAAATTTGGAAATAATCGCATCGCTGTGGTCAAATGCGCGCCTGAATTTCATCAACACAGGGCTTATTAATGAGACGCAGTATCCTTTTCTTCGCACTTTTGGCTATTTCCACCGTGGCATCAGCCCAGAAGGGCGGCACTATTACAATAAAAACCAGTAACTTCTACGCCGGCGGTGGCCTCGGCTTCAACACCCTCGCTGGCGGTAACGGTAACGGATACCAGATCCTGGCTGGTTACCAGTTCGATTTCGAACTCAATGGCGAGATCAAGACCGCGATTGAGCTGGGTTATATGGACAGTGGCAGTTTTACGGCAAAACGGTTCTCCCCGGATGCATCAGCCTCAGTGAGCAGCAGTGCTGATGGCGTGTGGCTGAGCGTGGTTGAATCGGTCCCGTTAAGCAGCAGCTTCGAAGCCCTGGCCAGACTCGGTCTCGACTTCGGTGACGATGACGGCCTGTTGGTCGGTGCCGGCATGGGCTA
>JAASSE010000073.1 GCA_021768055.1 Gammaproteobacteria bacterium
GCATGCAACTTGATAACAGCAGCGACTCGATTAACCAGCACACTCTCGTCTATGGGCTTGTCGATATCATCGCCTATGTTCAGAAAGTAGGCGCCGTCCCTGTTCACGGTCAATACCAGTGGTTCGCGCTGTTCAGGCGGCAGCGGATTGGCACTTGCCTGCGGTAAATCAATTTCAACACCCTGCTGGATGATAGGTGCGGTAATCATGAAGATAATCAACAGCACCAGCATCACATCGATGTAAGGCACAACGTTGATTTCAGAGACCGGTTTTCTTGAACTGAACCGTCGCATCAGGCTACCTCTTCAGCATCAAGCTGTTCGTCTGGTATCGCTACACTCTGACGGTGCAGGATGGATGAGAATTCTTCGGCGAAATTTTCATAGGAACCGATCAACCTGTTGACCATTTCAGAATAGCGATTGTAGGCGATCACGGCCGGGATCGCGGCAAACAGGCCCATTGCGGTTGCAATCAGCGCTTCGGCGATGCCTGGTGCGACCATGGACAGGCTGGCGTGCTGTACCGAACCCAGTGCTGTAAACGAGCGCATGATGCCCCACACGGTGCCGAACAGACCGACGTAAGGGCTGATCGAGCCGATCGTAGCGAGCAGTGACAGATTGGATTCCAGCGTTTCCTCTTCCCTGGCGAGTGAAACTTTCATGCTGCGCTGCACCCCGGCTATCAGCATTTCGCTGTTACCTATCGAGCGTTTATGCAGGCGCGCGTATTCAGCAAAGCCGGATTCAAAAATACGCGCCATGCCGCGACGCTCGTCCTCTTTTCGCTTCAAGCGGGTGTATAAATCTGACAGGTTGATGCCGGACCAGAACTGGTCTTCGAAGCGCAGCGCATCTTCGCGCGCGAGTTTTAGCATCTTGTGCTTGGTAAAGATAATAACCCAGGACATCACCGATGCCGCCAGCAATGCCAGCATTACCAGCTGCACCAGTGTGCTTGCGCGCACGATAAGACCGATCAGGGACATATCAGCTTCCATGCAACACCTCCTTAATCGGTTGGGGTATACGCGCCGGGGAAAATTTGTCGGCATCCAGGCAGGCGATGGTCACTTCCGCACTGCACAGGCCGGTTTCATCTGAGTCTCTGGTTATCATCTGTCTAAAGGTCAGTCTGGCATTGCCCCGGTCGATTATTTCAGCGCTAACCGTCAGTGCATCGTTGAAAACCGCCGGTTTCTGATACTGAATCGAGAGGCTATGGACAGCAAAGATTATTCCGTATTCTTGTTTTAATTTATCCTGTTCAAATCCGAGCTGGCGTAAGTATTCCGTTCGGGCGCGTTCCATGAACTTCAGGTAATTCGCGTAATACACCACTCCACCTGCATCCGTGTCCTCATAGTAGACACGCACGGGCCAGCAAAATTCAGTGGCGGACGCAATTTGTTTTACCATGCACTTAAGATAACTAGTTATCCTGTATCAGGTCGAGCGTGGCCTGTTTCTGGCTCATCGATGACGGTACTTCCAGGCCGAACAGGCGGTACACATTGGGCGTCGCCACACGGCCACGCTGGGTACGCATCAGATACCCCTGTTGTATCAAATACGGTTCGATCACGTCTTCAATGGTATCGCGCTCCTCGCCAATCGCGGCAGCCAGGTTATCCACCCCGACCGGCCCGCCATCAAACTTGTCGATGATCGCCTGTAACAGGCGCCGGTCCATTACATCCAGCCCGTTGTTATCAACGTTCAGCAGTTTCAACGCGGCCGAGGCGACATCTACCGTGACCATGCCGTCGGCCTTCACCTGGGCATAATCGCGCACGCGTCTCAACAGGCGATTGGAAATACGTGGTGTTCCCCTGGAGCGCTTGGCTATTTCCGCTGCACCCGCTTCATCGATATCCACGCTGAGTATGCGTGCAGTTCGCTGCACGATCCGGGTCAGGTCAGCGGTGGAGTAGAAATCCAGCCGCAATACGATGCCAAAGCGGTCGCGCAGCGGCGACGTCAGAGAGCCAGCGCGTGTGGTTGCACCGACTAAAGTAAATGCCGGCAGGTCCAGCTTGATGGAACGCGCAGCCGGCCCTTCACCAATCATGATGTCAAGCTGATGGTCTTCCATCGCCGGGTACAGTATCTCCTCCACCACCGGACTCAGGCGGTGGATCTCGTCCACGAACAGCACGTCATGGGGTTCGAGATTGGTCAGCATTGCCGCCAGATCGCCCGGCTTTTCCAGTACCGGCCCTGAGGTCGAATGCAGGTTGACGTCCATTTCATTGGCCACGATATGCGCCAGCGTAGTTTTACCCAGTCCCGGCGGGCCAAATATCAGCAAATGGTCCAGAGCTTCCTTGCGCCCTCTTGCCGCCGGGATAAAGATATCCAGCTGTTCAGTCACCGCGGGTTGACCACGGTAATCATTCAATAAATGCGGTCGGATCGCACGATCGATCGCGACTTCATCATCGGTTTGTTCCGGTGTGATGATGCGTTCTTCACTCATGAACTGCCCGCCTTCGATGTATTATTGGCTGCACCCTGTAGAGCAGTACGGATGATCGACTCGGTATCCAGCCCCTTGACTTCAACCGCGCGCACCATGCGACTGGCTTCCTGTGGCTTGTAACCCAGTGCTGTTAACGCGCTGACTGCATCGCTCACCGGACTCGACTGTTGCGGCATCGATGCGGCGGCACTGTCGCCTGACTCCTCTGCGACCGGGGTAAATTCTTCACCGAGCTTGTCGCGCAGTTCAACGATGAGACGTTCCGCTGTTTTCTTGCCGACGCCGGGTAACCCGGTCAGTACAGCAGCATCGTTTTCCTGCACCGCACGGGCAAAATCCTGGGCACTGATGCCCGACAGTATGGTCAGGCCCAGCTTGGGACCGACGCCATTGATACGAATCAGGTTACGGAACAGTTTGCGCTCGGCAACGGAATAAAATCCGTACAACAGCTGCGCATCTTCACGCACCACCATGTGGGTGTACAAAACCACTTCTTCACCGGCGGCGGGTAATTGATAAAAGGTAGACATCGGCGCTTCGAGTTCGTAGCCGACACCCTGCACATCGACCAGCAGTTCGGGCGGTTGTTTGCTGAGCAGCTTGCCCTTGAGCCGGCCGATCAAATCCAGCGCCCTCGCCGTGTCCCTGCGGCAATGCCGGATGAACGCACCTTGATGTGATGGGCATGACAAATCGCGATGGCCAGTGCATCAGCCTCGTCACTTTGTGGCATGGTATCCAGATCCAGTAATCGTTGAATCATTTGTTGTACTTGTTGTTTTTCTGCAGCCCCGCTGCCGACCACTGCTTTTTTTATTGCCCGGGGCGTATATTCACCGATCTGCAAATTCGCCTGTATCCCGGCACAGATAGCCGCCCCTCTCGCCTGCCCCAGCTTCAACGCCGAATCCACATTGCGCTTCACGAATACCTGCTCGATTGCCATCGAAGCCGGCTTCCAGGTACTCACGATATCACTGATTTCGGTGAATATGATACCGAGTTTATCACCCAGTGTATCGCCGTTTATTTCGATAAATCCGCTGGTGATGTATTGATGCCGGAAGCCATCGGTATCGAGGACGCCGTATCCCGTTATGCGTGAGCCGGGGTCGATACCGAGGATCCTGACCATGGCTGTCAGCCGTTATGCCTGTTGCAGAATTGCCAGCACTTCATCAGAAAAATCCGCATTGGTATACACATCCTGTACGTCATCCAGCTCTTCGAGGGTATCGATAAGGCGCATGATTTTTTCAGCGTCTTCTTCGCTGACCACAGTTTCGGTGGTGGGTTTTTCGATAATTTCAGCGTGTTCAGGTGTCTGCCCGGCAGCAATCATCGCATCCTTTACCGCGATGAAATCTTCATAGCTGGTGGAAACTTCGATGCTGCCGTCTTCATTCGTGTCCACATCCTCGGCCCCGGCTTCCAGGGCTGATTCCATAATGGCATCTTCGTCGCTGCCTGCCGGGTAGGTCATCAGACCGATACGGTTGAACAGGTAAGCAACGGAACCATCGGTACCCAGGTTACCGCCGGCCTTGGTAAAGGCATGCCGCACTTCCGATACCGTACGCTTTCGGTTGTCCGTCATGCAATCGACCATGACCGCAGTGCCACCGGGACCGTAACCCTCATAGCGCACTTCTTCGTAATTGGTATCGTCACCTTCACCAGTACCCCGCTTGATCGCCCTGTCGATGGTGTCCTTGCTCATATTGGCGCCGAGCGCCTTGTCCACCGCCAGCCTCAGACGCGGATTGGCGGCGGGATCACCGCCCCCGCCAGTGCGTGCGGCCACGGTAATTTCACGAATCAACTTGGTGTAGATTTTCCCCCGTTTCTTGTCCTGGGCGGCTTTTCTGTGCTTGATGTTCGCCCATTTGCTATGGCCAGCCATGATGCAACTACCTGATGTATCTGATGGCGCAAAGTGTATCATTTTTAGCGGCCATAAGTGGCGAAGGGAAAGTGGCAAGTGGCTCGGTAAGCCATATTTTTCCTCGCCCCTGTGAAGCGAACACGCTTCGCTACGCAGCACTGGTGTCCGGTAAAGGCGTCACGACCTCATCCCCGAATTTGCCCGAACGCAGAAACGTGATGACCTGGGTGGCGACGCGGGTGGAGAGCAGCATGCCGGTATGACTGACTGGCAGCACGATGTAATCGGTCGCACCCTTGAGCTGGGTTTCTTCCACCGAGACCGTGCCATCGTGCGGCAGGCGTGGCCCCCCTGCGACCAGACCAACACCAAGCGGGAAGCTGCCCGCAATAATGCCGATGTCCTGCCAGCCTTTCCATTCCGGAACGCCGCCGAGCAAACCCCGGTCGGTTGCCTTGCCCAACGACCAGCGTGTGATAGGTACTTTCGACAGCCGGCGACTGACGGTACTGCCGTTCACCGGTGTTCCCATCAATACGATACGACCGTCACGGTTGAACGGGAACTGGTCGAACAAGTGCAGCAGCACGATACCGCCGAAACTGTGACCGACAAAATGCACCACTGGTGCATCCAGCTTTTCCACGTACTCGTGCAGACGGCTGGCTATGGTCGAGGGCGGTTTGCCCCAGATGTGATACTTGTAGGAATGGCATTCATAACCGGCAGCAGCAAGGTGTCGGCGCAGGCGCCACATATCCATGCCGTTACTCCAGACACCGTGCACTAAAACCACTGCTTCTCGCATGGTTGTATTTTAGCAGTCAGGAATTGGGTAACAAATATTGTTGGGGGAGGTATTAACGAAGCTGCTGTCAGGGAGATACCCGCATCATGCGCTCGAGCGCAATACGCGCCTGCTCGGCTACCGCCTCCGGCACCGACACCCGGTTCACCACCTCGCCATCCACCAGGTTCTCTAGTACCCAGGCCAGGTGCTGCGGATCAATGCGAAACATGGTGGAACACATGCACACATACGGCGACATGAAATGCACATGGGTGCCGGCGTGTTGATGTTTTTCATGCAGGCGGTTGACCATGTTGAGTTCGGTCGCCACCAGCCAGCGCGTACCCGGCTCGCCTTCATCGATGGTTTTGATGATATATTCGGTGGAACCGACATAGTCTGATTTCTGGCACACCTCGAATGGACTTTCCGGATGAGCGATGACTTTGGTTTCCGGGTATTTTTGCTTGAAGTTATCAATCTGTTCGGGCTGGAACATCTGGTGCACGGAACAGAAACCCTTCCACAGAATTATTTTCGCCTGCTGTATCTGTTCAGCGGTGAGACCACCCATGGGCTGGTCATAATCCCACACCACCATCTGTTCCAGCGGGACACCCATGTTGTAACCGGTATTGCGCCCCAGGTGCTGGTCCGGGAAAAACAATACCTTGTCGCGCTGTGCGAAGCTCCAGTCGAGTACGTTGCGGGCATTGGTCGAAGTACAGACGATGCCGCCATGTTCGCCGCAAAAGCCTTTCAGGTCAGCCGCGGAATTGATATAGGTCACCGGCGTGACCTGTTCATCGGGATCGAGTACTTCGGACAGTTCCCGCCAGGCTTTTTCGACATGCTGCAGGTCC
>JAASSE010000074.1 GCA_021768055.1 Gammaproteobacteria bacterium
AAGTGTTTGCAAACATCATAAATCACAGCCTGGGCGACAATACCGATGCCCCGATCAAGATTGCGCTTACCGCTGACCAGGATGGCGTACAGCTCACGTTTGAAGATGCCGGTGAAGCCTTCAACCCGCTGACAGCGGCCGGAGCAGGTGTTGACACTGATGACCTGTCGGAAGGCGGCATGGGACTGATGTTGATAAAATCCCTGACAGATAAACAGGACTATGCGCGCGAAAACGGCCATAATGTTTTCACAGTCATAAAGCACTATAATCAATAAAAACGATAATCCGGAGACAAGCCATGTCACTTACGATCGATGTTCGCGCAGAACCGCATGAAGGCAAACGCATATCACTGGCCGGCAGCCTGGATACCGATACTGCGCAGCAATTACAGGAAAAGGTCGACCAGACCATAGACTCGACCGTGCACATGGTCATCCTGGACCTGCACCGTCTTGAGTTTCTCAGTAGTGCCGGCATTCGTGTCATCTTCAAAATCAAGAAAAGAATGGATGAGCACGAAGGCAAATTCATGATGGTGAACCTGCAACCACAGGTGCGTAAAGTGTTCGACATTATCAGAGCACTGGAAGGTATGAACGTTTTCAGGAACCAGGAAGAAATGGACGAATACCTTGCAGCCATGCAAAACAAGGTGCTGGGTGGCGATAAGTAAATCCTGCAAAATACATCTCAATAAAAAAGCCGGCATTGCCGGCTTTTTTATTTTCTGATGCTTTTTTTCACCTTAATCCCTGGCGTTGCTGAACTCGTTGAAAACGGAATAAATATCACTTTCCCAACGCTCAAAAATCAGCTTGTCTTCCTTGTCATCGATCATTTCTGCATACACCCCCGGATTGGGAGTAACCACGACGGTATCGCCTTCTTCTGCAAAGATAGACACCTTGGGCGGCATGTACGGTACCAGCTGGGGATACTTGCTCATGATATACTGGATTTCCTCGGTCTTACCAACAAACACCACACGATACTTGTCGGTTTTATATCCCATACCAGTCAGGCCAATATCAATTCGCTGAACACGGGCCACCTTGTAGCCATGATCTCGAATCGACGTCTGCAATGTCAGCATGGCTTCGGGGAAATGTTGTTGCGAACGCGCCATGATGAGTTCCGATCCAAGCACTGTCGCCAGGGGGGACGCCAGCAAATACACAGGCGATGCCATTAACCCCAGAAATAAAAGGATGCGATTGATCATAGAACAGCATCCTCCAGAATAACTTTATATATATCTGTCATTTCCTGGCAGGCACGCTGCAATTCATCATTATTAAACAGCACGCTCAACCTCATTGGATTGATAGTCATGATCTGGACCTTGCCATCTTTTTCAATGACGGTAGCTTTACAAGGTAAAAATATCCCTACTCTTGGATCAATTGCCAGGGCATCGAACAGAAACTTGAAATTACAGAAATGCAGTACAACCTGCTTCTTGTTTTCCTTGCCTTCTTCAACAAACCCATACTCAACGTAGTCAGTTCTTATCAGGGTAAAGTTCTGGTCGGCAATGGCCTGCTTGAGGTTGTCGACAGTTTCTTCCAGCGTATAGGATGAATCAACAATAAATGCATCTTCAACAACCTTCTCTTCTTTGCCATCAGCGATTTGGTCTGATTCCATTGAGCGGATGTAGCTCACCAGGTCATCGACCTCCTCCTCGGACAAGCCATCAACCAGGGTTGATGTCATCGGCGTTCCTTCACGGCCGTAAATAAGCGTGTCCTTGATCATGTTATCGGTCGCAGCGGCAAGGAATCCGGGATTGTTCAGCGATGGCGCGATAATCGGCAAGTCACGTTTTCTGGAAAATGTGACCCCGGTGCCGGTGCCGCCCTGGCCGGTTTCACCATGACACTGTGCACAATGTGATGCAAACAGCTTCTTTCCGTTCGCTGCATCACCCTTGACGGTTTCCGTGTTGTGCGCGATGGGGGGCGCGGTTGACCAGCTGCGCATGTGCTTGACGATGGCGTTGACCTGGGCATCGCTGAGTTTTGGAAATGCCGGCATGATCCTGCCAGGCCGGCCGAACCTTATCGTGATTTTCAGGTATTCGTCAGAT
Source organism: Gammaproteobacteria bacterium (assembly GCA_021768055.1). Taxonomy (GTDB): domain Bacteria; phylum Pseudomonadota; class Gammaproteobacteria; order SZUA-229; family SZUA-229; genus JABDQW01. The sequence continues at coordinate 2,096 of JAASSE010000074.1, forward strand.
ACGCTGTCGATGAATGCCGGCAGTGACAGCGGTACGCCGACACCGCCTTTGCCGTCCGCACCATGGCACACGGAACAGTGTTTGGTGTACAGGGCCGCACCATCGGGTGCTGCCTGCGCTACCGATGCCACCAACAACATCATTATCATTAAACTCTGTCTAATCATTCCCTGTACCTGGATTCGAAACACGATGTCGAACACCTCTGGCTGATTTGTTAATAGCGGCCGGTTCCACGAAGAATATTAGACATTACTAATAGAATAAAAGTTCGGTTTTTGCAATTCGAATGGGGCTATCTCTTGATCAATATCAACATATCAACAGGGTATTGCTGCCGTTAGCCTGGCGGCCATGTCATCGCCCTGCCGCCGAGCAGATGCATGTGGACATGAAACACGGTCTGGCCTGCACCGGCATTACAATTCAATACCAGGCGATAACCTTCTTCAGCGATGCCCTCGTATCCGGCAATGTCCTGCGCAGCAAGTATCATCTTGCCAAGCACTTCGGCATCTTCATCTTCAAGGTCGTTTACGGTGGGGATATGTTTGTTGGGAATGATCAGGACATGTGTCGGGGCTTGCGGATTCACGTCGCGGAAAGCCATGACATCATCATTTTCATAAACCTTTTCGCTTGGGATATGACCATCTCGTATTTTGCAGAACAGACAATCGGTCATGGAGGTTCCTCCTGTTGCTCAGAGCCTTATTTACCACAATACCGAGAGTGTTCCAATCTTGCAGGCAATTACATCAAGCCTGGATGCGCTGCCTCCCCGTGAACGCATGTGCAAGCGTGCCCGCATCGATATATTCAAGCTCGCCGCCCAGTGGTACGCCATGCGCGATGCGTGTTGCCACGACATTGTGCTCAGCAGCCATTTCAGAAATGTAATGCGCTGTTGTTTCGCCTTCAACCGTAGGATTGGTCGCCAGTATCAGTTCTTTTATTTCACCTGTTGAGAGCTTTTGTTCAAGCAGATCCAGTCCCAGTTCCCCGGGGCCAATACCATCAAGCGGCGACAAGTGGCCCATCAGTACAAAGTACTTGCCGCGAAATTCAGCGATATGTTCGATCGCCAGCACATCGGCCGGCGTTTCAACAACACATAACACGCTGCTGTCGCGTGATGTACTTTCACAAATATTGCAGATATCGGTCTCACTGAGTGTACGGCAGGATTTGCAATGGCCGATATTCTCAATCGCTTCGGTCAGGGCACTGGCCAGTTCTTTGGCACCATTGCGGTCACGCTCCAGCAGGTGAAACGCCATGCGCTGCGCCGACTTCGGCCCGACACCCGGCAACACCTTGAGCGCATCGATGAGTTTTTGTAACAGAGGAGACATGATAGAGCGTGATGAAGGCAACAGCTCTAAAAGGGTAACTTCATGCCACCAGGTAAGTTCAATCCAGCTGTAACACCTGCCATTTTCTCCTGCGTTTGCTGCTCAACTTTGCGTACCGCATCATTCACTGCAGCAGCGAGCAGGTCCTCGATCATTTCCTTGTCATCTTCCATCAGGCTGTCATCGATGCTGACTTTGCGGATTTCATGGCGTCCGTTCATGACAACCGTGACCATGCCGCCCCCAGCCTTACCCTCGACTTCCATGTTTGCAACTTCTTCCTGCGCCTTCTGCATGTCTTCCTGCATCTTTTGCGCCTGTTTCATCAGGTTGCCCATTGCACCTTTCATATTGTTACCTCTTTTCGTCTTTAGTTGACGGCCGCACAGAGCCGGGTATCACTTCCGCATTGAAGTTTTCTTTCATGGCCTGTACAAAACCATCTTCGTCAATGGATTGTTCCGCCTTCTGCTGGCGCTCGTTTCTTTCCCGCGCCACGGCTTGTGCCGGCGTTTCAAAATCCGGATTATTGTATGACTCGATCTCAAGGCGTATGTTCGCGTCAAAATACTCACTCAGCGCATGCTGTAATCTTTTTTCTGCCTTGGTATTGCGCAGTTGCTTATGACCTTCATCGAGGCCGAGGCGTATGGTATTGCCGTCCTGCTCCAGCAACAGGCAATTAGCCGCCAGCTGCCTGACCATACCGTTGACCGCAAGGCCTTCGAGTATCTTGTGCCAGTCCTGGGTTACCACGTCACTGCCTGCAGGGCTGGCCTGCTTGTCGGCTTCATATTTCTTCACGGGTTCCGCAACAGTCGGTGTCTGCTTTACCGGTTCGGACACGGCCGCTGGTCGTTTTTTTGAACCACCCGTTGTGGTTGCTTCACCGCCCTGCACCGGCCTGAACGCCATCATACGCAGCAAAACCATTTCAAAACCGCTACGCGCAGCAGGCGCCAATGGCAGATCACGGCGACCAATCAGGCCGATCTGGTAAAACAATTGCAGATCTTCGGTGCTGACCTGCTCACACAGTTCGAGCAAGGCATCGCGGTCGCTAACATATTCATCCAGTGCCTGCGGTACAGTCTTGGCCAGCATCATGTGATGCAATACGCTTAACAGTTCCGACAGCACACTTTCATAATCCGGAGTGAACTCGGACAAGGTAGCAACTTCCTGCATCACGGCATTGGCATCACGTGCCAGCAATGCCTTGAGAATATTCAGCACACGGTCGCGCGATACGGTACCGAGCATGTCACGCACATCCTGTTCCCTGATATTGCCCCCGCCAAACGCCAGCGCCTGGTCCAGCAAACTCAAACCATCACGCATACTGCCATCAGCCCCTTCAGCCAGTAACTGCAAGGCGGCCATATCGTATTCGGTTTTATCTGCATCCAGTATGTGTTGCAGCTGTGACACAATCAGACTGATCGGCATGCGTTTTAAATTAAACTGCAGGCAGCGCGACAGAATCGTCACTGGCAGTTTCTGCGGATCGGTGGTGGCGAGCAGGAACTTGACGTGGGGTGGTGGTTCTTCCAGCGTTTTCAACAAGGCGTTGAAGCTGTGCTTGGAAAACATGTGCACTTCGTCGATCAGGTATACCTTGTAACGTCCCCGGCTCGGTGCATACTGCACGTTTTCCAGCAACTCGCGCGTATCATCGACGCCAGTTCGTGATGCTGCATCCACTTCGATCAAGTCGACAAAACGTCCTTCGGTAATTTCACGGCAGGCTGAGCATTCACCACAGGGTTTTGAAGTCACGCCTGTTTCGCAGTTCAGGGACTTTGCAAAAATGCGCGCGATGGTGGTTTTGCCGACACCGCGGGTGCCGGTAAAAAGATAGGCATGGTGCAAACGGTCTTCATCCAGACCGTTGACGAGTGCACGCTGAACATGCTCCTGCCCGACCAGTTCCTCAAAATTGCCCGGCCGCCACTTGCGCGCTAGAACTTCATAGCTCATGGATAAAACCTGTCAGTAAGATAATGCACGTCTCTAATCACAAGATTGTTCTGTTCAGTGAGTCTAGCGCGCAGGATCTAGGAACTAGGCTCTAGGTTCTAGTTTAAGGCTTCCAAATCCTAGCTACTAGAACCCAGTACCTAGAGCCTGAAAAAGGTGGCAACCCGTCCCAGCTACACCCCGGCACCCGAAGTCACCACTACCGTTGCTCCCTTCCGGGCCTGGCGGGGTTTGCGGTTGTTCGTCGCGAGGGAACCAGAACAGGTCACCATAGGAACTTGATTATACAGGGGTGTGGAACAAGGAGCGAGTTGCAGGGCTGTAACCTGGCACCGTATCTCCTCACCACTCGCCACTCATCCCTCGCCCCTGTAGAATGCCGCCCCATGAAAAAGCTTCTCCGCATAGCCACCCGCAAGAGCCCACTCGCCTTATGGCAGGCCGAACACGTCAAGGCCCGCCTGCAGCAAGCCCATCAAGGCCTCGAAGTCGAACTGGTGACCATGACCACCCAGGGTGACAAGATTCTTGATACACCGCTGGCCAAGATCGGCGGCAAGGGTCTGTTCGTAAAGGAGCTGG
>JAASSE010000332.1 GCA_021768055.1 Gammaproteobacteria bacterium
CGGACAGGACCTTGTTCTGACCTATATTCAGGTAATGCCAGGTGTTGCCAAGGAGGTTGGCGAGGATGTCGTACCCGAGATCGTCGAATTCCTGATGAAAATGGCCTCGCATACCTCGGGCAGTGTTATCACAATGATGCTGAGTGTTATGCCACTTGCTGCCCAACGTCTTGGCGATGCCCAGGTACTGCGTGGTTATCTCAAGCTGTTACACCAGTTGGCGGGTAAGGCGCCTCGCGGTTTGCGTCCGATGATGGAAAACATGGACGAATTGTTGTCAAAACTCACATTGGGTGGCTTGCGCCGCTGGGCGATGTGGGGGGCGCAGGCGCATCAACGTGATCTTGACGGTCAGCTGGCTTACTTTGGTCTGAAATCAGAATCGGCCAGGAGTGTTCTGCAAAAAGAACGCCGTGGTACGCTGTTCATTGATAACCAGCGTAAACTGAATTTTTATCTTCGCGCCTTGTGGGGGCGTGCTTTCTTCATGCGGCCAACCGCGGGTGACTATGAGACCCGGCGCGGTCTGAAGCCGTTTATCGAAGACTTCCAGATTCATATACCAGATGCTTTTGACCCGTTTCGTGGTGTCGATGGTATCGAAATTTATCGAGCAGCAGCTGCGCACGCTGCTGCACACATGGTTTACACGCGCAATCCGATTTCTGGCGAACAGCTTTCACAGGCGCAAATGCGCTTCATCGAGACCTTTGAGGATGCACGTGTTGAATGGCTTGCCTACCAGGAGTTTCCGGGCCTGCGCAAGCTGTGGCTGTCTTTCTTTACCGCTGAGCCAGATAAAGACGACGACTACGGCGAGCCGCACGAGACCCTGGATCTGATGTTGCGTGTCACCCGGGCCATTATGGATCCGGACTACAACGACGAAATGGATGTTATCAACGAAACTGCAGCGAATTTTATCGCGGCCTTGGAAAAGGATCCCTACGATACACACATTTCATGGATGGCTGGTGTCGAGTTTTACAACAAGGTTTCTGCTTTCGCGAAAATACCCAGCGTTCGTATTCTCACTGACTGGCCGATCCCTTATCGCGATGATAATCGCTATGTGTGGGATTTCGCCGAGAACTTGTTCGAGTCCAAGGGTGTCGACTATCTGCCGGAAAGTCAGCAGACCGTACGTAAATATGTCTCGGTCATGGAGATGGTTAACGAAATCAACTCCGAGCTGGTGCTTGATAATCACCAGGAAGTCTGGGTACTCGCGTCCGAGCTGTACCCATACGAAGACGACCTGGAAACCACCAAAAGCTATAACGAAATGGAAGGTGTTGAACCGCTTTCCGATCCCTTCCATTACAGTGAATGGGATTACCACGTACAGTTGTCGCGCCCGGACTGGGCAACAGTTATTGAGCGTCGGCAGGGTAAAGGCGATCCAGAAATCATGGATGAGATTCTCGATAAGTACAAACCTGTGGCTTCACGGATACGACACCTGATCGATGCAATGCAGCCGCAGGGCATCGTGCGACGCCGCGGTTACGAAGAAGGCGAGGAACTGGATCTGAATGCTGCGGTACGCGCCATGATTGATATTCGCCGCGGTATCATGCCTGACCCACGTATCAACATTCGTATCACGCGCCATATTCGTGACCTGGCGATTGTGTTGTTGCTCGATCTTTCTGAATCGACCAACGAAAAAATTGGCGACATTGCCGAAGGTGAAGAAGGTTACGAAGACCAGCCAAGTATTCTTGATCTGACACGAGAATCCGCAGGGCTATTAAGTTGGGCAATCGATTCCATCGGCGATGCGTTTGCGGTACACGGTTTCGCCTCGGATGGCCGTCACGATGTGCAATACTATCGCTTCAAAGATTTTGACCAGCGTTACGAAGATGATGCTAAAGCACGTCTTGCAGGCATGAAAGGCGGACTGTCGACCCGTATGGGCGCCGCGCTTCGTCATGCCGGTGAACACCTGGTCAACCAGAATGCGACCAAGCGGCTGGTATTGCTTGTCACCGACGGTGAACCTGCTGATATCGACGAGCGTGATCCGCAGTATCTACGTCATGATACCAAGAAGGCAGTGGAGGAGCTTGCAACGCGCGGTGTCTATACTTACTGCTTGACGCTGGATCCGAATGCGGATAATTACGTGAAACGTATCTTCGGCGAGAACAATTATTCAATTGTGGATAACGTGGAACGCCTCCCTGAGAGATTGCCGAACGTTTTTGCAACGATTACGGGGTAGTAGCTGGCAACTGATGACAGCTATTTGAGCTTCAATATTCTCGCCCCGTCGGCAGGTAAGATTTGATCCCGATAGCGTTGATCGATCAACTCAAGAGCGTTCCTGAAATCCCCAATCAGACGCAATTGAATATCACAACTTGCCTGATCGTAATAAATCACATCGCAATCAACGGGTTCATTTAATGATGCGCGTTCATTCGTGTTCCTGAATTTCCATGCGATCATGATCAGGCGACCGCCTTCATCCTCGTTGTATGCGTAGGCATGGCTGTCGACGAACACGATTTCGGTTTCAGTTACTACACCTAAAAACTGCAGGCAGCGTATTGGC
>JAASSE010000333.1 GCA_021768055.1 Gammaproteobacteria bacterium
AGTGTTTGCAGTGCTGAAATACAGGCGGGGCCGGCTGTTTCGGTTCTGAGCACGCGCGGGCCGAAGTGAACGCGGGTAAAGCCACCCTGCTGTGCAACACCGATTTCATCTTCAGTTAGACCGCCCTCCGGCCCGCACAGAATTGCAGCCTGCCCGGGTGCTTGCTGACTGTTGAGTCCCTGTTCGGCATCAGGATCCAGTACCAGCCGGCACGATGACTGACGCTGGCTGATAGCAGCTTTCAGAGAGCAGAGGTCGAGTACCGCAGGCAGGGTGTTTCTGCCGCTTTGTTCGCAGGCGCTGATAACAATCTGTTGCCAGCGTTCGAGTTTTTTTTGTGTCCGGTTTTGTTGCAGCGGTGCCGATCGCTGGCAAATAACTGGAATGATTGAAGTGACACCCAGCTCGGTGGCTTTTTGTATCGTCGTATCCATGTGCTCACTGCGCGATATACCCTGCAGCAAGGTGATGTCGAGGCCGGATTCGCGACTGATATCGTGAAATTCATCGATCATCACTGTTGCGGCTTTGGGGTTGTCATCGCACAGGGTAGCAGTAAATTCGCCACCTTCTCCGTTGAAGATAACGACAGGGCGGTTGATTTTGCAGCGCAATACGCGTACCAGGTGATTGGATGCACTGGCATGCAGTGTAAGCGTTTTGCCGCAGGTGATGCTGCCCTCGTAATATAAACGTGTAACACGCACGGCAGTACCGGATTAAAGCCGTCGCCAGATTTCCAGTGTCGCGGCTGACTGGTTCAACGTATAGAAATGCAAGCCGGGCGCGCCTGCTTCCAGCAGGCGTTCACACAAGCTGGTGACGACGTCGGCGCCGAATGCACGAATACTTTCGAGGTCATCGTCATAAGCTTCGAGTTGCTTACGGATCCAGCGCGGGATTTCTGCACCGCAATTGTCTGAGAAGCGCACGATATTCCTGTAATTTGTGATGGGCATGATGCCGGGTACCACAGGAACATCCAGCTTGTGCTTTTCGCACTTCTCCATGAAACGGCTATAGGCATCGATGTTGTAAAAATACTGCGTAATGGCCGAATTTGCACCGGCTTTTATTTTTCGAACGAAATATTCAAAATCGGATTCGGGTGTGGGTGATTCCGGGTGGTATTCAGGATAGGCGGCCACCTCGAGATGGAAATGATCGCCGGTTTCGCTGCGAATAAACTCGACCAGTTCATTGGCATGCTTGAAATCATTCTGTCTCGCACCTTCCTCGGGTATGTCACCGCGCAAGGTGACCAGATGGTCGATGCCCTTGGCTATATAGGATTGCAGCAGTTTGCTGATTTGCTCGCGGGTGGAACCGATGCAGGAAATATGCGGGGCGACCTTGCTGCCGTCCTGCCTGAGCTGGTCGACTGTTTCCAGGGTACGATCACGGGTGGAACCGCCGGCACCGAAGGTGACGGAATAAAACGCAGGCTGCATGCCTTGCTTCAGGGTATCGCGCTCGATCAACAGCTTTTCCATGCCGGCATCGGTGTGCGGCGGAAAAAATTCACAGCTGAAGATTTTACTGTCGTCAGTAACGGGGCTCATGGGTGATAAAGCTCAGGCTAATACTCGGGGTGCCGTTTAAACGACGACACCCCGGGTGAATCAATAGCGGTAATAGTCCGGCTTGTACGGACCATTAACCGGAACACTGATGTAATCAGCCTGTTCCTGCGTCATCGTGGTTAGATCGATGCCGATTTTCTGCAAATGCAGCCGCGCCACTTTCTCATCCAGTAGCTTGGGCAACACGTAAACCCTATTCTCATAGTTTTCACTGTTGTTGAAGAACTCGATTTGCGCCATCACCTGGTTGGTGAATGATGCCGACATCACGAAACTGGGGTGGCCAGTAGCACAGCCGAGATTAACCAGCCGACCCTTGGCAAGAATGATGATGCGTTTGCCATCCGGAAAGATGACATGGTCAACTTGTGGCTTGATTTCTTCCCATTGGTATTTTTCCAGTGAAGCAATGTTGATTTCAGAATCGAAATGGCCGATGTTGCACACGATGGCTTCATCTTTCATTGCCTTCATGTGATCATGGTCGATCACATTGATGTTGCCAGTTGCAGTGACAAAGATGTCGGCCTGCGATGCAATTTCGTCCATGTTGACCACGCGGTAACCTTCCATCGCAGCCTGCAGCGCGCAGATAGGATCGATTTCAGTGACCCACACGGTTGCACCCATACCGCGGAAAGCCTGGGCGCAGCCTTTGCCAACATCACCGTAACCCAGCACGACACAGATCTTGCCGGCGACCATGACATCGGTGGCACGCTTGATGCCGTCGATCAGCGATTCACGGCAGCCATACAGGTTGTCGAACTTGGATTTGGTCACCGAGTCATTCACGTTCATAGCCGGGAACATCAGCTCGCCGGTTGCTTCCATGTGGTAGAGACGGTGTACGCCGGTTGTGGTTTCTTCGGTGACACCCTTGATGCTGGTAGCGATATCGGTCCATTTGCTGGAATCTTCTGACAGGGTACGCTGCAACAGCTTGAGGATCGCTTTCCATTCCTCGTTATCGTCC
>JAASSE010000334.1 GCA_021768055.1 Gammaproteobacteria bacterium
ATGGACGCAAGAATGCTCTTATCGTTAACAGGGATCTGATCCCTTTTATTCGGAATCGCAATTAGACAAGGCAAAAGAAGTGATTAGTAAAAAAGATTCAATAAAGACATCAACACTGTAAGCAGGGCATACAGAAACCACAAGAAAGCCGCCAAGCGCATCGTCGGAATCCGTATGCGTGCGCCTATTTAAACTGGTGGATTATATTGGTACCGGAGGCCGGACTTGAACCGGCACGCTGTTGCCAGCATCGGATTTTGAATCCGACGTGTCTACCAATTCCACCACTCCGGCGTGCGATGCGTATTGTATAGCCTCTAGAGACCGGCTTCCAGCGGCCAGTGTTAGGGCAGCACTTTCTTGAAGGGTTTTATGACTACGTTTTCATACACCCCGACGTGAATGTAGGGGTCGTCATCGGCCCAGGCGCGGGCGTCTTCGAGGCTATTGAATTCGGCGACGACAAGGCTGCCGGAAAAGCCGGCTTCACCGGGCTCCTCGGAGTCGATGGCGGGGTGGGGTCCGGCGAGGATCAGGCGGCCCTGGTCCTGCAATGTGTTCAAACGCTCAAGGTGGGCAGGGCGTGCCTCGAGCCGCTTTTCCAGGCTGTTTTCAACGTCGGTGGCGATGATGGCATAGAGCATGCGTTTTTATTCCTCGGAACCGTTTTCATCTTCCTGCATGAAACGCGCCAGGTAGATCGCCTGTAGTATCACGAACAGGATGGTCAGGCCCATCAGTCCAAACAGTTTGAAATCGACCCAGGTTTCCATGCGCACATCCGGCTGTGCTTCCATATCATAGTAAAACGCCACATACAGGTTGGCCGCACCGCTGATCATGAAAAATGCAATCCACGACAGGTTCAGGCGCGTCCACACGAAATCGGGCAGTTCCAGCTGGCTACCCATCATGCGTTCCACCAAATTCTTTTCACCGATGAAAAAGCTGGCAAAGAACACCGCGGCGAAAGCCCAGTTCAGCACCGTGGGTTTCCACTGGATGAAGGCCGGGTTGGCGAGGAAAATGGTGATGCCACCGAGCACGGTGATTAGCAGAAGCGAGAAGATGTGCATGCGCTCGACCTTGTGCGTGGTGAGCCAGTGGTAGCCGACCTGGATGAAGCTGGCGATGATGGCGATACTGGTCGCTATCAGGGTGGCGGTAATGTATTCCGGTTTTTCCGGGTCGATCAGCTTGCCGATGAAGGTGTTGTCGATCAGGAACCGGGCCTGATAAAAGCTGACAAAAAACAGAATAACAGGAAAAAAATCAAAGAGTAACTTCATATTTTTAATATTTGTTGGAGCTTTAACGTTCGACCCGGGGTCGATACTGGAGCTGCATTATAGTGGTTTCGGAGTGACTAGGATAGAATGCGCCGCTGCAAGCGGGAGCGCCATGAGCCAGTATTTCGAAATTCATCCAACCCACCCCCAGCCGAGACTGATCAAGCAGGCGGTAGAGATCATTGACCGCGGCGGCGTGATTGCGTACCCGACTGACTCCAGTTACGCGCTGGGCTGCCACATCGGTGACAAGAAAGCACTGGAGCGCATGCGCAAGATTCGCCAGATTGACGAAAAGCATAACCTCACGCTGGTGTGTAACGACCTGTCGGAGATTTCTACCTACGCCAAGGTCAGCAACGCGCATTATCGTATGCTGAAGCATCTGACGCCGGGACCATACACGTTCATCCTGAACGCGACCCACGAAGTGCCGCGCCGACTGATGCACCCCAAGCGCCGCACCATCGGCATCCGCGTGATCGACCAGCCGATCGTGCATGCCTTGCTGGAGGAGCTGGGCCAGCCGATCATGAGCTGCACCCTGATACTGCCAGGCGAAGACATGCCGATGACGGAAGCGGACGAGATCCGCAGTGTGCTAGAGCACCAGCTTGACCTGGTCATCGACGGTGGTCACTGCGGCATCGAGCCCACCACGGTGATTCGCCTCACAGAAGACATTCCGGTACTGAGACGCCAGGGCAAAGGTAGGGATCATGGCCTTGATTAGGCTCACATAATGCGGTTAAACAGCGTAAACTAGGCAGCTACAAGAATAATAATTCATGCACTTGGCACAGATACTCTACACCATAGCCGTCTGGGCGATTCCGGTTTTATTCGCAATAACCCTGCACGAAGCAGCACACGGCTGGGTCGCCAGCAAGCTCGGTGACCCGACTGCGCGCCAGCTGGGTCGCATCACCATGAATCCGCTCAAGCATATCGACCCGGTGGGTACTGTCGTGGTACCGCTGATACTGGTGATAGTGAGCGGTTTCGTCATCGGCTGGGCCAAGCCGGTACCGGTTGACATGCGCCATTTCAAACAGCCGTTCGTGGACATGGCACTGGTAGCAGTGGCAGGGCCCGCTTCCAACTTCATCATGGCATCCGGCTGGGCACTGTTAATTACGCTCAGCACCAACCTGCTGGGGGATACGACCCTGGCTGGTTTCCTGGTGCAAATGGCCAAGGCGGGTATTACCATCAACCTGATCCTGATGGTGCTCAACCTGTTCCCGATTCCACCGCTGGACGGCGGC
>JAASSE010000335.1 GCA_021768055.1 Gammaproteobacteria bacterium
ACGAAGCTGCCGATACTGAACTCGAAGGTGTTGAGTTTGCCCTCGATGAAGCCGAAGCTGTTGAACCGGAACAGGCAGGAGAGGAATTTTCGCTGGATATCGAAGCGTCCGAACTCGATATCGAAACCCCTGCGGAAACAGGTGATGCAGCGGAATTTGACCTGGATCTGAGTGATGAAGCTGACAGCCTGCTTGGCGCTGAAGAAGAACAGGCTGAGGAAGCTGTATCACTGGATGATGTTGATGAAGGCAGCCTGGACTTCGGCGAAGCTGATGTAAGTGCGGCCGCAGAAGAGCCGGTACTTGAAGAACCTGCTGCAGAAGCTGCACCCGCCCCGGCGCTGGTTGATGAAGAAATGGATTTGTCAGACCTCGACGATATCGACGAAGTCAGCACCAAGCTGGATCTGGCAAGGGCCTACCTGGATATGGGTGATGCCGACGGCACGCGCAGCATCCTCGACGAAGTGATATCTGAGGGTAACGATACCCAGAAACAGGAAGCCGAGGATCTACTCAAACAGCTGGGTACATAACACCGCATTACGACAGGCAATAGTAAACTGTACGGCACCAGGGCAACCTGGTGCCGTTTTTATTTATGAACACGCCACAACACGACAACCTCACGCGCATTGCTGTCGGTATCGAATATGATGGCAGCGACTTCTGTGGCTGGCAGATGCAGTCACACGGTACGCGCACGGTGCAGCATGAAATCGAGAAAGCGCTGTCGATTGTGGCCGATCATCCCGTGAAAGTTGTGTGTGCAGGCCGTACCGATACCGGGGTACACGCCACCGGCCAGGTCGCGCATTTTGATTGCAACATCGACCGGGGCGTCAAGGGCTGGATCATGGGCACCAATGCACATTTACCGGACGACGTGTGCATTCACTGGTCGCGTAGAGTCGATGAAAATTTCAGTGCCCGCTTCAGCGCCACCATGCGCGCGTATCGCTACGTGATACAGCTGCGTGATGCCAGGCCCGCCCTCAACCACAGGCGTGTCAGCTGGCTGCACGGTGCGCTGGATACGCAGGCGATGCACCAGGCGGCCCAGGCCCTGCTCGGTGAGAATGATTTTTCCTCGTTTCGCTCTGCCGCCTGCCAGGCCGAGCACGCGATGCGGTTTGTCGAATCGATCAATGTCAGCACAGAGGCCGGCTACGTTTACATCGACATCCGCGCCAATGCGTTCCTGCATCATATGGTCAGAAATATCGTTGGCTCGCTGATCATGGTTGGCCGCAACGAGAAACCGGTGGCGTGGATTGCAGAGCTGCTGGCACAGAAAGACCGTACCCTGGCCGGGCCCACCGCGGCGGCGGAAGGACTCTACCTCGTTGCTGTACAATACCCCGATGAATATGACTTACCAGACTCGGGCGCAATTCCCCGGTTCAGCTGAGACCTGTCTTTGAAGCAACGAACACGTGTTAAAATTTGCGGAATTACCCGCAGCGAAGATGCGCTGGCGGCAGCGGCACTGGGCGTCGATGCAATCGGCCTTGTGTTTTATGCGAAAAGCCCGCGCTTCGTCGAAATCGAGCAGGCTGCCTCGATATGCCGGCAACTGCCAGCCTTCGTCACCACCGTGGCCCTGTTCATGGATGCCGAGCCCGCGCAGGTGAACGAGGTAATTCGCCAGACGCGTGTTGATTTACTGCAGTTTCACGGCAGCGAGGATCCAGCATACTGTAGCCAATTTGCCCGGCCTTATATCAAGGCGCTGGGTATGGGCGGTGATGACAGTTCGGCCCTGATCGAACACAGCCGCGCCTACAGTGAGGCGCAGGCCGTGCTGCTCGACAGTCACGTACACGGCGCTGCCGGCGGTACCGGCGAGACCTTTGACTGGGCACAACTGCCGCAACTGGACAGGCCGGTGATACTCGCGGGCGGGTTGAATGTCGACAACGTCGCGGACGCAATCCGCCAGGTACAGCCCTGGGCCGTGGATGTCAGCAGCGGTGTGGAAGCGGATAAAGGTATTAAAAGCGCTGAGTTGATGTCAGCGTTTGTGCAAGAGGTATTGAATGCCAACAGATGATGTAAAAGCGCCGATCGATTATGCAGCCATGCCGGATGAGCGTGGCCATTTCGGTATCTATGGCGGGCGTTTTGTGTCGGAAACCCTGATGCAGGCGCTGGATGAACTGCGTGACGCCTACGAGAAATACAGTAAGGACAGGGATTTCCAGGCGCAGTTCGATGCTGACCTGGCCTATTACGTGGGCCGGCCCAGCCCGCTGTACCATGCCGAACGCCTGTCGAAGGAAACTGGCGGGGCGCAGATCTACCTGAAGCGCGAGGACCTCAACCACACCGGCGCGCACAAGGTGAACAACACCATCGGCCAGGCGCTGCTGGCGCGCGCGATGGGCAAGAACCGGGTCATCGCCGAAACCGGCGCCGGCCAGCACGGTGTCGCCACGGCTACGGTTGCGGCACGCTTTGGCATGGAGTGCATCGTCTACATGGGCGAAGAGGACATCGTTCGCCAGGCGCCCAATGTGTACCGTATGAAACTGCTTGGCGCCGAGGTGGTGCCGG
>JAASSE010000075.1 GCA_021768055.1 Gammaproteobacteria bacterium
AAAAGAACAAAAACAGCAACCCAAGTTTAATTTCTACACCATCCTGCCGGAACTGGAAGTACTGATCCCGGATGACGAGATCCGCCCCCCAGATAACAGAAGCGGGACAATCACTGCTGGCAACAAGAAGTATATCCTGCAAGCCGGTTCATTCAGGAACAGGCAGGATGCCGAGAAACTCAAGGCAACCGTGGCTCTGCTGGGCCTGGAAGCGAGCATCAACCAGGTCACGCTCGATAACGAACGCTGGCACCGGGTACGCATCGGGCCAATGAACAACCTGCGTGAACTCGATCGCAATCTCAACCTGCTGCAACGCAATAATATCAATGCGATGGCGATGGAACTGAAGTAGTCCGACCCCGTCTGTTTTATACCTCTTCCGATATAGATTTTTGTGTGCTACTATCCCGCCGGCGATATCCGGTGAAAATAATAATCCTAAATAACAAGCACTTACCGGTTACTGGCGATGGCATGCATCGCTCTAACTGGGGCTGACTATGCCCTACAAAATGAATATTTGGAGGTTTACATGGCTTTATTTGACGATGCCTGGATGAAAGGTTACCAGGAACAGTGGAATGCAGAACCTGCATTAAAAGACGCTCTCGCAAAAATAGACTTTAACTCGGTTATCGGCTACGGCTTCCCCGGCGACGACCAGTGCAGCGGCTATATTGACGTAAAGGCTGGTGAATGTGTTGAAGCCGGCGCCTATGACGGCCGTGAACTTAACTGGGACCTGCGCGCCGAACAGAAAAACTGGGACAAATGGCTGTCCAAGGAAATCGGTATGACCGGTCTCGGCCTTGCGTTCTCAACCGGCAAACTGAAATTCAAGAAAGGCGACTTCAAAGCAATGATTTCAGACCCGCGCATGGCCGGGCCTTTCATCAAGAGCTTTGGCGCCATGGGTAAAGTGTAATCTTTATTATTTTTATTTATTGATTGATTCTGGAAGACCACCGCATGGTGGTCTTTTTTTGCCTGTTATAAGCTATTACTGCATTGTTTTTGATTCAAGCATGATGAAGCAAAACGCTTCTAACATATTGAAGAAATTACAATCAAAACCATTATAGAAATCCCCTTCCTAATCGCGTTAAACTGCCTGCCAATAAAAAATATAAGCCCGGGAATTCAATGAACAAAATCACCATCGTCGGTGCCGGCCGTGTCGGGGAAACTACTGCCCAGTTTATTGCGGCCAAGGATTTATGCCGCGAAATTTATCTAATGGATATTGTTGAAGGTGCTGCGAATGGTGCTGCGCTGGACATACAGCAAGTCGACCCGCTGTTCGATTACGACACGCGCCTGTTCGGCGGCAGTGATGCAAAACTGATGGAAGGCTCTGAACTGGTCATCGTTACCGCAGGCCTGCCGCGCAAACCCGGTATGTCACGCTCTGACCTGCTTGAGACCAATATCAATATCGCCGACGGCATTATTGACAGTGTCATGAAGTACGCACCTGATTGCCTGATGTTGTTTGTATCCAACCCGGTCGATATCGTTACCTATTATGCGTGGAGAAAAACCGGTTGGGACCGCAACCGCATATTCGGTCAGGCCGGCGTGCTCGACTCCAGTCGCATGGCCAGCTTTATTGCGATAGAAACCGGTTATTCAACGCTTGATATCAATACCATGGTGCTCGGCGGCCACGGTGATACCATGGTTCCGATTCACCGCTATACCACTATCGCGGGTATTCCGATCCTTAATTTCATCAGCAGAGAAAAACTCGATGAAATTGTCGAACGCACTCGCAACGGCGGTGCCGAAATTCTTTCGCTGAGACAAAACAGCAGCGCCTATTTTGCACCGGCTGCTTCGGTCACCGAAATGGTTGATGCTATCGTGAATGACCGCAAGCGCATACTGCCGACCGTGAGCATACTGGAGGGTGAATACGGCCACGAAGACATTGCCATCGGCGTTCCGTCTGTGCTCGGCAGGAACGGTATGGAAAATATTATTTCCCTGGATATGAACGATGAAGAAATGACACTGTTCCACAACTCAGCTTCCATCGTCAACAAGGACATCGATCTGTTAAAGCAGCTGAAAAATCTGTAGCGCTATTATGTTTAAACAAATCGTCAAGACGTTATGCTTCCTACCGGTTTTAGTTTGTAATCCGGTATATGCCAATGACGCGATTACGGTTAAGAACATCGGGCTGGAGCTTGCCAGTGATCTTGCACACGCGGCTCTTGAAGCATGCCGTAACCAGGGTTACCAGGTCAGCGTCGCCGTGGTTGACCGCAACGCCGTGTTGCGCGTGATGCTGCGCGATGATCTGGCATCACGCTTTACCATGCAAATATCCGAACAAAAAGCCAACCTCGCGGTAATGGCAGGCACCAGCACCACCGATTTTCGGGAGCGACGTGGCGATATACGTCCTGAACTGAACCATATCGAAGGTATCAGTGTTATGGACGGCGGCCTGGAAATCATCGCTGGCGGCAACCGCCTCGGTGCCATTGCAGTATCCGGCGCTCCTGGCGGCGACATTGACGAGGCCTGTGCGCAGCAGGCACTGGACAAATACCAGGAACGGCTGGATTTTCTCGACTAACCAGTATATTCGGAGAACTGAAATGGCAAATGAAGGCTATCACGAACCTATCGATGTATTGTCTGATGAAACGCGTGACATGCACCGGGCGATCACATCGTTGATGGAGGAACTTGAAGCGGTCGACTGGTACAACCAGCGCGTTGACGCTTGCAAGGACAAAGAGCTCGCTGCAATACTTGCGCACAACCGCGATGAAGAAAAAGAACACGCGGCCATGGTGTTGGAATGGATCCGACGGAAGGACCCGGCAATGGACAAGGAACTGAAAGATTTTCTTTTTACCGAGAAACCTATAACACACGAGTAATCTCTTTAACAGCAAAAGGAGTCGCGATGCTTTTTATAACCAACCGCCAGCCGAAGCAGTCAGCCAGAACCCGAATCAACCGCAAGATTGATTTCGACCTGACACGAAACGCGCCTTCCAATGACCTGTATTATTGCCGCAGAAACAAACAAGGCGACTACACGGAGATAGGATCAAAGGCATTACTGCAGGAACTTAAAGATTCACACTGCGATCAACTGCTGTTCTTTATCCATGGATTTTCCAATCTGCCGGAACCTGACATATTCCCGCGGGTAGAAAAACTGCAGCAGCTATTTGACTCGAAAAAGGCAAAACAAACCCTGGTCATTCCACTGGTCTGGCCATGCGACAATGATCTCGGCATTATCAAGGACTACTGGGACGATCAAAAATCAGCAGATGCCAGTGCGCAGTCCTTTGCCAGGCTGTTGAACCGCTTTCTAGACTGGCGCAACGAGCAGGGTGAAGACAGCCCGTGCCTGAAACGCATCAATGCGCTGGCGCACTCCATGGGTAACCGTGTGTTCCGCCAGACATTACGCGCCTGGAACAAGTACGACCTGCCCGGCGGCATTCCATTGTTATTCCGCAATACTTTCCTGGTAGCAGCCGATGTCGTTAATGAAACACTTGAAAAAGACAGGCCCGGCGAATTGATTTCACATGCTTCACGCAATGTAACAGTTTACTTTGCATCCGACGACCTTGCTCTGAGATCAAGCAAGGTTTCAAACTTGAAAAACAAGATTGCCTCGCGCCGGCTTGGCCATACCGGACCCGAGAACATTGGCAAGGTTAATTCAAACGTGTACGCGGTTGATTGCGACAATTACAACACGCGGTATGACACACCCAAGGGCCATTCATATTTTCTCGACGATGAAAGCGGCAAACCCGGTGTTGTGTTCGAGCATATCTATGACTGCATTAACAAGGGACGTGTTGATGTTGACGACAGGAAATACCGCCTCAAGATTCTGTAGTACGCATTTAACAGCATGGCTACGGTCACGGGTTTTCCTCCAATTGAGAACAGGAATGTGCGCATCCTGATACTGGGCTCGATGCCAAGCGTGGAATCACTAAAGCAACACCAGTACTATGCACACCCACGCAACAATTTCTGGCCGATTATTGAAAAGTTATTTTCCAGAAAATCTGGACTTAGCTACAAAGAACGCACTGAGCTGCTGTTATCGAACAATATCGCTTTATGGGATGTGTTGAAGTGTTGCTATCGCCCCGGGAGCCTCGACACATCTATCCATGATGACTCCATCATCACCAATGATTTCAACCGATTCTTCAGTGAGCATCCTTTCATAACTGCTGTTTTTTTTAACGGCACCCGCGCCGAACAGGAGTTTAACAAGCGCGTCAAACCGACACTGAATCCCGCCTGTGCAGAATTGCGTTATACGCGCCTGCCATCAACCAGTCCGGCAATGGCAAGCCTGACGCCCGAGCAAAAGCTCGAAGCCTGGCGCATCATTAAAGAAAATCTTTAACTGCTTTCGCGTGTGGCACGTGTCGGCAGGGAATTGAACATGTCATGCACGTAGCGTTTGATACGCTCCTTACGCTCGGGGGTATCCATTGAAAAGTCCACAGCCACCTGTACCGCGGAACGCCAGATTACATCACCGGCACTGTCAAATGCATAAATTACCAGCGTGCCTTTTTCGAACATCGGATTATCCCTTGGCGTGCGCATATTGCCCGGTAGTAAACCGAAGCGGCGCAGAATTGTATCATCGTCGAGCGAAGATTCGAGGGCTGCAGTATAGGCGATTCTGTAATCCGCACTGGATTCGGCACCAACAAAGCTGAACCCCATATCCGCCAGGTTTTTCTTAATATTTAATTCAATCAGATATTGAATAGTCGAGGTGTCGAGTCGTTCGTCCTTGTAAAGATTGACCGCTTTAGACAACCACGCGAATGATGAACCTTTTGGAATATCTGCGTCAGGCGTTGACACTGAAATAATTGCCGGCGTCATGATCGCTTTTTGTTCCGGATCATCAACAGTTACACAGGCAGACAACAACATCAGCCACATAACTGGCAATAACCGGATCAATTGGTGAATATGCAAGACATTAAACATCATCACGGAGTCCTCTATTTGTTATTGTTCCTGAACTAACAGGATGGATGTTACATGAAAACAATGATTAACAGCATGTGTATTCGGCCTTATAATGCGCTTGCCCCATTGAATAAATAACTAGAGTTATGGATACCTTACTGATAGCTATTGATTATCGCGATGCTCTTTGGCTATCGATCGCTTTTGCCGCCGGCTTTGTCTTTTATCGTATCGGCTTGCCGCCACTGGTCGGTTTTCTTGTTGCGGGTTTTGTACTCAAGTACCTGGGTGTTGAGTCTACCCCCTTTCTGATAGAACTGGCCGATTTTGGCGTTACCTTACTGTTATTTTCCATCGGACTGAAACTGCGCGTCAGCAGCCTGCTGAAACCTGAAATATGGGGCGTTGCGACACTTCACATGGTGGTTACCGTCATCGTTCTCGGCACGGTTACACTCGGCCTGGGCATGGCTGGACTGGTGCTGTTTACAGGCATGGACCCGGCAACCGCCATCATCGTTGGTTTCGCGCTGAGTTTTTCCAGTACCGTGTTTGCGGTGAAAACACTGGATAGTGCCGGTGAGGGGGGTTCACGTTTCGGCAGAATTGCGATCGGCATACTCATCATCCAGGACATCGCTGCCGTAGCATTTCTTGCCGCCTCCAGTGGAAAACTTCCATCCCCGTGGGCATTTTCTCTACTGGCCCTGCTGCTGTTACGCAAGCCACTGCTGACATTGCTGAATAAATCGGGCCATGGTGAGCTTCTAATCCTGATGGGATTTGTTCTCGCTGTCGGTGGTGCACAGTTGTTTGAAATGTTTAACCTGAAAGGTGATCTGGGCGCACTTTTCGTCGGCGCCTTGCTGGCCGGCAACCCACGTTCGGATGAACTGGCGAAAAGTCTGCTTGGGTTCAAGGAACTGTTCCTGGTCGCCTTCTTCCTCAGTATCGGCCTGGCAGGCATTCCAACCCTCGAAATATTCGTCACTGCAGTCATACTGCTCG
>JAASSE010000336.1 GCA_021768055.1 Gammaproteobacteria bacterium
CTGTTTATCCTCGGCATCTTCCTGCTGAGTACGCGCATGAAACCACTGCTTTGGCAGGTCACCATGTTCACGCTCGCGCACACCCTGACGCTCGGTCTGTCGATGACGGGGTATATCAGTCTGCCGGCCAACATTGTCGAACCTCTTATCGCGCTGTCGATTGCCTACATCGGCATCGAAAATATTTTTGCGCACTCCCTGCACAAGAGCCGGCTGGCGTTGGTATTCGGCTTCGGGTTATTGCACGGCATGGGTTTCGCCGGCGTGCTTGCTGATTTCGGTATGCCGGCCGACGCATTTGCCACCGCGCTGATCAGTTTTAACGTGGGTGTAGAAATAGGGCAGCTTGCTGTTATTCTGGCTGCATTTTTATGCGTGGGCTTCTGGTTTAAAAACAAACCCTGGTATCACGATCGCATCATCGTGCCGGGCTCCGCCATCATTTCCGTCATCGGCCTGTACTGGACCTGGGACCGCATTGTGTTTTAACGCTTAGGCCTGTCCTCCAGCTCGGACAGTGCCTTGCGCAACGCAACCAGCTTGCTCTGGTAATTTTCAGCATCGCCGTAATCCAGAAAATCCCGGTAATGATCGTGCGCGCCGAGAACTCGCTGGGCATGCTTGATCGGGCACCAGTACTGTTCAGTTCGGGCGATAATTTCCTCAACATAGGCAATCATGCCATTTGCGTAACCGCAATAAACACAATTCAGTTTTTCAATGTTGTTGAGATAAGCCAGCTGGTGGCGGTCGATAACAATGAAATTGCGCCGCCTGACACGCGGGACGTTATATACCCTGAAGCAGATATGTTGATAAACAGTAAACGATGCATCGAGTAACACCAATGGCAGCACCATGATGTAAGCGACCGGAGATGTGACCAACACCAGCGGCCTTGCTGAGAACAGGTACTTGATTGCGCTGATCTTGTAACGCTTGTGCAGCCGTCTCATTTCAGCCGCAAACCGTACTTTGTGACCTTCAAGCGTATAGTTAAACTGCTCTCGCAGTGCATCCCAGCGTTTTTCGACTTCCTCCTGCAGGCGCCGGATTTCGGCAAGCAGTTCGTTTAATTCAGTGTTCACGGCCAGGTACCTTTTATAATGTATAAACCAGGCAAAACCCGGTCGAGGCAGAATTCCACAGTATCACAAAGAACTGTGCACGTTTGCTGTTATCGTAATGAGCTATTTATCAGCTACTTGCCTTTCAAATAACGGTCATCATCGAAGGTGACGACCCACGTGGGTTTATAAACCACGAACGCGGTCATCAACATGCCGGTAACAAAGGCTTCCGGGAACATGAACATCGGCAGGTATTGCAGTGACTCCTCGATCAGCTTTTCATTCGGGTAGGCATTGATGGCCGACAGTACGCCCATCGCACACAATCGGCTGGCTGCAACAGCAAGACCGGCGCCGAAAAACGCACAAATGAAAATATAGATAAAGAAGTTATCCGGCAGCCACTTCTGTGAAAACCTGAATATACCCAGGCTGATACCGACCGGGATGGCAATACTCAAGACACCGTTAATACCGATACTGGCCAGATCGGGTGTCGCCAGCAACAGGGATGCGACCAGGGTCACGGCAAGACCGATAACAGCCAGTTGCCAGCCGAACATCAAGGTAAACAGCGTTGCCCCGAGGTGGTGAAATCCCAAACCGGGCGAGATACCGGCCTTGATGCCCCAGATGATCAGCAACAGCACAATGGCACCAAGGAAAACATGCTGCTGTTCCGGATCACTGAACAGCATTTTCCAACGTGCCGAATAACACGCCAGCAGCACCACGATGGAAAACAGAATACTGCTGAACCAGAGCAACTGGGCTGGAAGCAGGCTCGATGGTATGTGCAGTCCTATCAGCCAGTTAATGTCGAGGTCCATGAATCGGGTGTTGCGTGATGAAAACCGGGCTATATCAGCCGTGAGATGGTAATTGTAATGGAATTCAACGGGCATTCCTGATTAAATCCGCGGCATGTTTCAGCCGAAAGAACTTTTCATCGGACTTCGCTACACGCGGGCCAAGCGCAAAACGCATTTCGTCTCCTTCATTGCATTTATCTCCATCGCCGGTGTTGCGATCGGCGTCGCCGCATTGATCATCGTGCTGTCGGTAATGAACGGTTTCGGCAATGAACTGCGCGAACGCACACTGAGCATGACATCGCACGCCACTATTACTGGCTTTGACGGCAGCATGCACAACTGGCAACAACACGCCGATATTGCAACCAGCCACCCGGAAGTCATCAGCGCGGCGCCTTTCATTAGCAAGGAAGTCATGCTGTCAAACAACCGCAGAGTCAGCGGCGCCCTGGTCAGGGGTATCGAACCGGAAACCGAACAAACTGTGTCGACAATTGCCGAGAAGATGGTCTCCGGACAGCTGACCGACCTGCAAGCCGGTGACTACGGCATCATCATCGGCCGCGAGCTGGCGAATTCACTGGGCGCGTACGAAGGTGACCGCATCACCGTAATTACACCGCAGGCCAGCGTTACCGCCGTGGGCGTGATGCCGCGCCTGCGCC
>JAASSE010000337.1 GCA_021768055.1 Gammaproteobacteria bacterium
CACTGTCGAGGTCAACCTGCTTGTAAACACGGATTGCACGCCGTTGTTCCGGCTTGGAGATTGTTCCATCGTCATTCTTGTCGACCCAGTTGATGATTCTCATCGCGCGAGTCTTTTCAGCATCGCTGACCCTACCGTCGCGGTTCTGATCGACTATCGATTGCAGGCGCCTTGCATAAGACTGCTCGCGGCGGTTCAGACGCCCGTCCTTGTTCCGGTCAACCGACTGTTTGACTTTTGACTCGAGTGCTTTTTCTGCTTTTTTTTCCGCAGAAGCAGCTTGCACCGGAGCGGAGATGATGAGGGTTAGCCACGCCAACGTCAGGCCCAGTGTTAATGAAATCTTGTTACGCATAATAAATCTCCCGTGTGATTCTGTATTCAACACCTCGATATCCAGTCTGATGTCGCCTAACGATTGGCTCGAGAGAAACACAGTGTATGCCCAAGACAGGTTATAAATCAAACATTAATGCCCTGATTTTATTGACGGGCGTCAACTGTGAACAATCAGCTACACTCCTGATCCGTAAAAAAAACCGACGAACATACATCATGATGATTGCGCTGGATACCGCAATGCCCCAGGTATAGGCCGCACCAAATAACCCCACTAGCGTGGTGCTGGAGATGTTGGAAGCAAACAGGAAAAGCCGATCGGTATCCATCCCAGCCGACGTCCGGCAAGGAACAGGTCCTCGCCACTGCGGGTACGCCTTGCCATGTACAGCCCGATGCTCAGCACCAGCGCAAAATAGGCGCCGATGACAGCAAAATCAATGGTGCTCAGGCCGGGAGAAGACATGGCTATAGTTCCCGAATATAAAAAAGGGGCGACTTCAGTGCGCCCCTTTATGGAAAAAACGTGCCGGTTATGATTCCCGGTGCACCCAGTCTGCGCCCAGTGTGCCTTGCAGGCGGTCCAGGTAGGTCTGGCTGTTCACCCACTCGATTTTCTGCTCAGCGTTATCGATGCGTTCCTGCAGGTCAGCCCATTTCTCGGTTTCGTCCTCGGCGGTTTCGTCCAGCTTGTCCTCGAGATAATTGAGGTTCATTTTCCACAGTGCGGCATCGCGCTGCTGCTTGATCTTGAGGCGTTCGTGGTACCAGTCGCTGTTGACCAGGTAATCGTAGGTGAACATTTCACGTACCGACGGGTCGTCGATGGTTTTACCTTGCCAGTGACCTTTGGCCATGATGTGCAGCAATGCCTGCAGCGGCAGACAGGCATCATCGATGGAACCGTCCTCGAAGAAGGCTTCGGCGACACGCTGCTGTGCTTCGGTAATGTTGTTGATGCCGTCGATATAAGCCTCCATGCCCTGTGTTTCCGGCTTCAGCATGGCTTCGTCGAACACGATGGCAGGGCTGTCGAACACCTTGCCGAAATAGGTGTGCACGAACTTGCTGGTAATGCGGTAACCCAGCCGGCTGGCGTGTATGGTTTTGCCTTCGTGTTCGAAGTCTTCGAGTTTCTCAAGGTGGCCGTTTTCGATCAGGTACTGCGGATCACGCTGTTCTACCTGCAGCCGGCACCATATTTCCGGGATCAGCATGCTGATGTCGTGGTCGATGCGGCGGCGTGCGCCGATATAACCGGCGGCGGAGGAAAAACCATCGTGTCCGCACAGGATGAATGACACCAGTGCATTGTTCAGGTCAGCAGTCGGCGCTAAAGCATTGAACGGGCCCTTGGTCAGCGCACCTTCGGAACCGGCACCGGTAGTAGATGGCGATTTGCCGGTAAGGCTGCAGACCAGGTCCATGAACAGTTCCGGCAGTTCCTGGTAATGGATCGGGTTGTACACCGCCAGCGGGCGGATGCCGGCCTTGAAATCCGGCGGGTTGTTGCGCCTGCCCTGCAGCACCGCGTTGACCGGGAAGTACACCGGCTTGTCCAGCGACAGGCCACGTGCGAGGCGCGTACCCATGATCGCCAGATACTGCGGTCGGGCATTGGCCAGGTCCGGGCGCTTCTGCAGGTAGCGCATGTTAAGACTAGGCTTGCCGTCGACGATGCGCGGGTGCGCCGATGATACGAAGTAATGTTCGTCGTCCGCACCCGCGGCCTCGCGAATCAGTTTCTGCATAGGCTTCGAGTAGTCCTGGAAACTGATCGGATCTTCCACCAGTTCGCGCGCCTGCCGGCTTTTCATCGGCTCAAAATTGGAAATGAAATTGTTGCGTCCACCGAGGTCGCTCTCGGTCTGCTTGTCCTGGCCGCGGATGACCGCGTCGTCCGGGCGTTGGAACAAATGTGCTTCGCAATTCTTTAACAGCTTGATGCTGGGAGCGGTATAGCGCGGATTCAATCCGTCTACATACGACATCGGTACCACGGTCGAAGCCGAAATATCGTCTTCGGTCTGCACTTTCATCGCCGCGACGAAGTCCTGCCGCAGCTTGTAGATGCGCCAGGTGCCGTCACTGTGGGTACCGACACGCAGGTAACTGGTGATCAGCTTGCGACCGTCATACTTGAGTTCATGGCCGAAATAACCGTTGACCTCATCCACCGAGAAATGCGAACGCCAGTCCCTGCCCC
>JAASSE010000076.1 GCA_021768055.1 Gammaproteobacteria bacterium
CCTATATTTCCAGCGCCTGCGGCTGCTGTGCAGTATGTTTGTGTTCAGTGCCCGCATATACTTTTAATTTGCGGAACATAGCGCGACCCAGTGGATTCTTCGGCAGCATGCCTTTAACAGCTGTTTCGATCACACGTTCCGGCGCTTTATCGATAAGGTCTTCGAAATTGATTTCTTTCAGACCACCCAGGTAGCCTGAATGGTTGTAATACATTTTGTCCTTGGCCTTGTTGCCGGTGACCTGCACTTTCTCGGCATTGATGACGACGATGTAATCACCGGTATCGACATGCGGGGTGTACTCCGCTTTATGCTTGCCGCGTAAACGGCGCGCGATTTCAGAGGCCAGGCGGCCCAGTGTTTTGCCATCGGCATCAATCAGGAACCAGTCCCGCTGCACGGTTTCTGCTTTGGCGCTGAAAGTTTTCATCAGACAAATCCAGTCAAATCAAGGTTATAGTCGCACTCCGGGAACTGTTCCAGGGGCGAGACAAAGACGCGCAATAATACAGAATATCGCCGATATCGACAAGCCCCGGCGCTTTAATAATACGATTGCTGCAGCCAAAAAAAAGCGCGGATGTTGAATCCGCGCTAAAACCACCAAAGGGAGGATGGAGGAGTTAAATTCGGTCTCTTTCCAGAGAGTATTAGTATTGTCTAATATATTGATGATATTGTCAAGCTTTTTTAAGCTTATTTTAAGGTTTCTACCCTGTTACAGCGGTGTCGAAATATTATTGTTATAACTTTCAACTACTTATATTTTCAGCCTGTCTACGACCTGTCCCTTTACCAGGTGCTCATCGATGATCTCATCGACATCTTCGCAGTCCAGGTAGTGGTACCAGACCTCATCAGGATAGACCACGATAACCGGCCCGAGTTCGCAGCGGTCCAGGCAGCCGGCTGAATTGATGCGCACCTTGCCCGGGCCGGACAGGCCGAGTTGCTTGATCCGGGCCTTGGCGTAGTCCCTGATAGCAGTCGCATTGCATTGCTCACAGCACTACTCTCCGGCTTCACGCTGGTTGGTACAGAAGAAAACATGGTACTTGTAGTAAGACATGGCCGGTCCCGTGGTTGCCGTTTGAGGTATTGTATGTGCTCACGCCGCAGGGCAGAATTCTATCTCAATGAGACATTACACACCCTTCGACCAGTTCATCATGCACGCAGACACCGCGCTGCGCACGGTCCTCGGCCGCCCGGCGGCAACACACCGCTCCTACCCTGCTGAAGGCATCGACGACTGTTCACTAGAGGACAGTGAAAGGAAACATGTGGCCGGCCTGATGCGCGTGAACCATGCCGGTGAAGTCTCGGCCCAGGCGCTGTACCAGGGCCAGTCCGTTACCGCACGTAATGAACAGGTGCGGGAGAAGCTGGAACAGGCCGCACTGGAGGAAAATGATCACCTGGTATGGACCGAGAACCGGCTCAGGGAGCTGGGTTCGACCACCAGCCTGCTGAACCCGCTGTGGTATATGGGCTCGTTTATCATCGGCAGCTTTGCCGGTGCGCTTGGCGACAAGTGGAACCTGGGTTTTCTTGCGGAAACCGAGCACCAGGTTGTCAAACACCTGGATGAACACCTTGGTAAATTGCCTGCTGGTGACAAGCGCAGTCGGGTAATCATTGAACAAATGAAAATCGATGAGGCAAAACACGCCACCACGGCACTGGATCATGGCGGCGAGGCGTTACCGCTGCCAGTAAAAAAACTGATGCAGGCCATGTCGAAAGTTATGACGCGTACCGCCTACCGGATTTAGCCTCAAGGACAGTCTCTGCATGCAGATAGACCCTGCAACCCATTTGTTGGCCGATACAGAATATATTCCGTCACCTAACATGGATGACCGGCCAGATAACACGGAAGTGGACCTGCTGGTTATTCATTCCATCAGCCTGCCTCCAGGCGAATATGGCGGAACATGGATCGAGCAACTGTTTTCGAACTCGCTGCCGGCTGATGCACATCCCTACTTTGAAGAGATTCATAATCACCAGGTTTCAGCGCATGCCTTGATCAAACGCAATGGCAGCATAGTCCAGTTTGTTCCTTTCAACAAACGTGCCTGGCACGCAGGCGAGTCCTGTTACCAGGGCAGGGAAAAATGCAACGACTTTTCGATTGGTATCGAACTTGAAGGTACGGATAACGATATATTTGAAGATGCGCAATACGATGCATTAGCAAAAATTATCAATGCACTGCGTGAGCAATACCCTGCAATAACTGGCGACCATGTCATGGGACATTCAGATATCGCACCTGGCAGGAAAACAGATCCTGGCAGCGGCTTTGACTGGAACAGATTGAAAGCGCTTTTGACCTGATAAAACATAGTCCACAGACTATATTTAAAGTATGGCATTAGTTTCCATCATTATTGGTTTGTTACTGGATCGTATATTCAAGCATTTACACGATCTGCGCGACCTGTCGTGGTTTGAATATTACACACGTGCAGTTGTTAAATTAATACGCACAAACAACGGAGTAGTTCAAATAACCGCGGTACTGTTCCTGCCTGTCATTGTTATAACCGCATTACAAATACTATTGTCCGATTTTTTATTCGACATGCCCTATGTTGTATTTGGTATCGTGGTATTTGTTTACTGCCTGGGACCTGCCTGTCTCAGCAGCGAAATTGAATACTATCTGGATGCACGTCGTCTCGGTGATGAAGATGAAGCACTGCATTATGCCGGTGCATTAACAGAACGCGCTGCGTCAACATCACCCGACCAGCAGACCAGCGACGTCACTCGCGCTATTCTTCATGTAGCCAATGAACGCATTTTTGCGGTGATTTTCTGGTTTGCAATCATTGGGCCTATTGGTGCTGTGCTGTACCGACTGATGACTAACCTCAGTAAACAGGAAGAGCTGGGAGACAATATCAAGCTTGTCGCGATGCTGTTGCAGGGCGTACTTACCTGGGTGCCTGCACGTATGCTGGCACTGGGTTATGCACTTACCGGGCACTTCGATGGTGCATTACAGGCATACCGCAACAGGCCTTATGAATCCGACCTTGTGCTTGAGAACTATGATGTACTGGTCAATACCGGTTTGGGCGCGCTGCGTGACCAGGAACCAACTGATGAAATATCCAGCATAGAATCGGCACGCAATCTGGTTATGCGTTCAATTATGATCTGGATTGCCGTACTGGCATTATTAACACTGGGCGGCTGGTTCGGCTAAATAAACTTCTTTATTTGATGACAACACGAATTGATGTAATCAGGCACGGCGAGCCCGTAGGCGGTCGTCGCTATCGCGGTCACGGTGTTGATGATCCGCTAACCGAAGCAGGCTGGCAACAGATGTGGGATGCCGTCGAACACAATCCCGGCTGGACACATATCGCAACCTCCCCGTTAGTTCGCTGCAAGGATTTTGCGCAGGCCTTGTCTGAAAAACTTGGTATCGGAATCAGTATCGATGACCGTTTGAAAGAAATCGGTTTCGGTGCATGGGAAGGCCTTACACCGGAAGAAATACTGGCAACGGATAGCAATGCGTTGAATCACTTTTACGCAGATCCGATCAATAACCGGCCTGAAGGCGCTGAGCCCTTGCAGACCTTTTCCAAGCGCGTATGGCATGCCTATAACGACCTGGTTAATACACACGCTGGTCAACATGTATTGATCATCGGTCATGCCGGTGTTGTACGCGCCATTACAGCGAACACGCTGTGTATGCCGCTGGATGATGTTTACAGCAACCTGAAGATTGAATACGGCGGGATTGTTTCAACCCTGATTGAAGATGGCCGTGAGCCAAAAATGATAATTACAGCGAGTAAGTCATAGTTTTTTGAACCACTTACTTAAGAACATTAAAACCCTCTGTGTTTCTCCGTGTCCTCTGTGGTTAAACCTGCTTTTCAGCAATCTGCTGTAGTTTCGGTAGTTCAAGGCCATACTCCTTTGCCAGTTTCAGTGCGCGTTCCAGCCTCGCCGGTGCACTTCGGCCCATGCAGCCGTGTTCAAGGTCGCCATTGAACGCAACCAGCATGCCATCGATCAACTGCTCAACATCGAGCGATTGTCCGGTCAGCTTTTCCTGCAACTGGATAACCTCGGCTGCGACCTCGCGTGCTAGCGCCTGGTGGTCGGACCAGAGTTCACCCACGCTGCCACCGGCTTCAAGGCCGGCAATATTGGTGGTCAGTATGTAAACATTCTTCAATACCAGCTCGTACAACAGCTGCTCCGGGCTGGTAAGCACCCGCGTCGGCAAGTCGAGCGTAGCCAGTGCGTCGGCGACAAGCTGCGCATGCCGTCCGTACACCGGTGATGCAATCACGACTTTTGAATCCATGCCTTTCTTCTTTTCGAACCAGACCGAAATCACCGTCGGATCAAGATCATGCTGCAGCCAGTCATTGGGCAGCAGCTCGTTCTGCACCAGCACCAGCCGGTCTTGCCATGCACGGGGGATTTGCTCCAGCACGGTTGCGATATCCTTTTCCGCGACCGTGATCATCACCAGTTCGGGTTCAGCGGTATCCCGGGCGACCTCTTTCATGCTGATGCCGCGCACGACAGGATAAACTGGGTGACCCAGGCGCATGAAACCCCGCGCAAATACGCTGCCTATTTCGCCAATACCAACGACTACGACTGGCTTTTTCATTCGAAAACATACTCACAAGACTGTTAGAATGTGGCGCATTTTATACCAATCACAGGCGTTTCTTCATTGGGCCTCGACAACAATAACCAGAACAACGACAGCCGCATGGCCGAGCTTGAGAAGTGGCTTGAAAGCAGTGCAAATAATGCGTTTACGGATATCCGCCCGGCATCATCGGACGCCAGTTTTCGCCGCTATTTCCGTGTAACCGACACCGCAACGAATAACACTTACATCGTTATGGATGCACCGCCGGACAAGGAAGACTGCAGTCCGTTTATACACATTACGGAACTGCTCCGCGGTGCAGGCGTTCATGCACCCGCAATTCTGCACAAAGACCTGGACAAGGGTTTCCTGCTGCTGGAAGACCTGGGTGACAGGCAGTATCTGGATCATCTTGACGAAGCGAGCAGCAAGCAGCTCTATGCAGACGCACTCTCGGCACTGGTTCGGATGCAGGACATTAAAGATGGCCTGCCTTTATATAACCGC
This sequence comes from Gammaproteobacteria bacterium, assembly GCA_021768055.1. Classification (GTDB taxonomy): domain Bacteria; phylum Pseudomonadota; class Gammaproteobacteria; order SZUA-229; family SZUA-229; genus JABDQW01. Next base: position 5,156 of record JAASSE010000076.1, read on the forward strand.
AAGAGACTGCTCGATGAAATGGAGCTGTTCGAGCCCTGGTATCTGAACCGGCATCTTGATATTGAACTCACTGATGACCAGACGACTTACCTGTACCAGGTATTTGATATGCTGATCAAGTCGGCACAGGAACAACCGCAGGTATTCGTTCATCGCGATTATCACTCACGCAACCTGATGCTGCTCGATGACAACAACCCCGGTGTAATCGATTACCAGGATGCAGTTATCGGACCGATAACCTATGATCTGGTATCGTTGTTCAAGGACTGCTACATCGAATGGCCGCGTGAACGTGTAGAAGCATGGTTGGACAGCTACCTGCAACAGACACATAGCAGCATTGATGTCGACAGGACACAATTCATCCGCTGGTTCGATTTTATGGGTGTGCAGCGCCATCTCAAGGTACTTGGAATATTCGCACGACTGAATTACCGTGACAGCAAGCCGCAGTTTCTACATGACCTGCCACTCACACTGAAATACATCATTGACGCCTGTAACCAGCACGATGCGTTGTCTCCATTGTTAACCTTGCTGGAGGAAACCGTGTTGCAACACGAGGGAGTATTGAAATGAAAGCCATGATACTGGCTGCAGGGCGTGGTGAGCGGTTACGTCCTCACACGGACATAATTCCGAAACCACTGATACAGGTCGGCAAACATCGCCTGATTGAATACCATTTATTCAACCTGGCCAACGCAGGCATTACTGATGTGGTTATTAATACTTCATGGCTTGGCGACCAGATTCGGGAAGAAGTGGGTGATGGCAGCAAGTATGCGCTCAGTATCATATATTCAGATGAGGGTGACGATGCGCTTGA
>JAASSE010000338.1 GCA_021768055.1 Gammaproteobacteria bacterium
CTTCCACGGACAGCTTGTCGAGACCGGACATAAGGTCTTCCTTCTTCGAGCCTTTGCTTTCGAGCTTGATACGCAGGCGCAGGTCATTGAGTGAATCTGCATTGCGCAGGGCATCTTCATAGGTAATACGCCCGGACTCGTACAGGTCAAACAACGCCTGGTCAAATGTCTGCATACCGAGCTCATTCGACTTGGCCATGAGCTCCTTGATTTCATGCACGTTGCCCTTGAAGATCAGGTCGGACATCAGGGGAGTATTTAACATCACTTCCACGGCAGGCACACGGCCTTCGCCATTGGCCCGCGGAATCAGGCGCTGCGAAATCATGCCCTTCATGTTCAACGACAGGTCCATCAGCAGTTGCGCACGTCGTTCTTCCGGGAAGAAGTTGATAATACGGTCGAGCGCCTGGTTGGTGCTGTTTGCGTGCAGGGTCGACAGGCACAGGTGACCGGTTTCGGCAAACGCAATCGCGTACTCCATGGTATCGCGGTCACGAATCTCACCAATCAGGATGACATCGGGTGCCTGGCGCAGTGTGTTCTTTAACGCGATTTCATAAGAGTCAGTGTCCACGCCGACCTCGCGCTGGGTCACGATGCAATTCTTGTGATTATGAATAAACTCGATCGGGTCCTCGATGGTGATGATGTGGCCCTTGCTGTTCTCGTTGCGGTAACCCACCATCGCCGCCAGCGATGTCGATTTACCGGAGCCGGTGGCGCCGACAAAAATCACCAGGCCGCGTGCGGTCATCGAAATGTCCTGCAGGATCGGCGGCAGGTCAAGGTCAGCAAACTCGGGGATATCCGAACGGATCACACGCAGCACGACGCCGACTGAACCACGCTGAGTAAAGGCGTTGACACGGAAACGGGATACACCGGGAAGACTGATGGCGAAGTTGCATTCCTGTGAGGAATCGAACTCGGCCACCTGCTTGTCGTTCATGATCGAACGTACCAGTACCTGGGTGTGCTCTGGGCTCAGTGCCTGGTTCGACAACGGCGTCATTTTGCCGTCCAGCTTCATCGATGGCACAGCGCCGGCGGTGATAAACAGGTCAGAACCGTCCTTCTGCACCATCATGCGCAACAGGTCGTGCATGTACCGTATGGCCTTATCGCGATCCACGTGCTAGCACCTCATTGGGAATTTGAGAGTTATTTAGGAAAGTATAGCTGTATCAGCGGCATTTTCACCCAATTAGCCGCATCAAAATCAACCGAAAGAATCCTTGTTGGCGGCCTTTTTCATGGCCTCATCCTTACTCACCAGGCCCTTGGTCATCATCTCCTGCAGGTTCTGATCCAGCGTCTGCATACCCTGCGACTGACCGGTCTGGATCGCCGAGTACATCTGCGCGATCTTGTTCTCACGGATCAGGTTGCGAATAGCCGGGGTACCGATCATGATTTCATGCGCGGCGACACGGCCGCCGCCGATTTTCTTCATCAACGTCTGGGAAATAACCGCGCGCAGCGATTCCGACAGCATCGAACGCACCATCTCCTTTTCCGCTGCCGGGAATACATCAACCACACGGTCGATGGTCTTGGCCGCAGAACTGGTGTGCAGGGTACCGAATACAAGGTGGCCGGTTTCTGCCGCGGACAATGCCAGGCGGATGGTTTCGAGGTCACGCATCTCGCCCACCAGAATAACATCAGGGTCTTCACGCAAAGCCGAGCGTAGTGCCTCACTGAAACCGAGGGTGTCCCGGTGCACCTCGCGCTGGTTGATCAGGCATTTCTTGCTTTCGTGCACGAATTCGATGGGGTCCTCGATGGTCAGGATATGCGCATAATGGTTTTCGTTGACGTAATTGATCATGCCGGCCAGCGTGGTGGACTTGCCCGATCCGGTTGGCCCCGTGACCAGCACGATGCCGCGCGGCGTGTCGGATATATCTTCAAAAATTTTCGGTGCCTTGAGCTCCTCCAGGGTCAGAATTTTTGAAGGAATGGTACGAAAAACCGCACCGGCACCACGGTTCTGGTTGAAGGCGTTGACACGGAAACGTGCCAGCCCCGGAATCTCGAACGAAAAGTCCGTTTCAAAATATTCTTCGTACGCTTTGCGCTGTTTATCGTTCATGATGTCGTACACCATGCCGTGCACTACCTCATGATCCATGGGATCCACATTAATCCGGCGTACATCACCATCCACGCGAATCATGGGTGGCAAACCCGCAGATAAATGAAGATCGGATGCACCGTTCTTGACGCTGAAGGCCAGCAGCTGTGCGATATCCATTATTCCCCCTGAAGAATTGAAGTTTGTGTTGCGATTTCCAAGTTCTAGCACTTGTTATAGACAATTATTGCACCGGCTTCATCCCTTTACTGAATAATTTGTGACTGACAGGAGGGTATGCAAGCTATGGTAGACTGCAAAAAAATTACGCTGGAACAGTAACAGGCAAATGAGTACAACCATTGCATTCATTGGTGGCGGCAACATGGCAACCAGCCTGGTTGGTGGCCTGATTGCGTCCGGCACAAACCCGATAGGGTTGACCGTTGC
>JAASSE010000339.1 GCA_021768055.1 Gammaproteobacteria bacterium
CCCAGCCTCGCATTGTTTTGCCGCTGTGGTCGAGAAAGGTGTTGTCCACGGTGTTGATAAAAAACTGGTTGGTTGCCGTATGTGGATCATTGGTGCGGGCCATGGCAATGGTACCGCGTGAATTCTTCAGGCCATTGTCGGCCTCGTTGATGATCGGCTGGAAGGTATCGATCTTGGTAAAGTCCGGGGTAAAGCCGCCACCCTGGTTCATGAAGCGTTTGATCACGCGGTGAAAGATGGTGCCGTCGTATTTGCCGGCATTGACGTAGCGCAAAAAGTTTTCCACGGTTTTTGGCGCCTTGTCCGGGTACAGCTCGATGATCACATCACCCTTGGTGGTTTCCATTTTAATCCTGGGGTTGGCAGCAAAGGAGCTGCTGTTTACAGCCATCACCAGAGCCAGTGTCAAAGTAACAATCAGTTTTTTCATGGCGGCCTCGAAAATGTTGTGCGCAAATCTACCGTATTTCAATGACATTGTCATTGATAAAGGCGGCGGGACTTAATTTACAGAGGTGAGAAAAGTGAGGCTTATGCGCTGATTACGGCTTTGCGCGAAAGGCGTGATTTTTCGATACCAACAGCTCTCAGGAACAGGCGCACCAGTTCGTAACTGAGCTCCTGCATGCTCAGGTCTTCCAGGCGGTCGATGGGTTGCAGGTACTTCTGTATCAAAGCTTCGCGTACCATGCCCTGGAACATCAGACCCGCGGTCAAAATGGTGATTTCGCGGTTGGGCAGATCGTAGGGCAGGCGTTCGTTGAGGCTGAATTCGATGTAGTCGGTGAAGCTCTTCCAGCGGTTTTTGAAAAATTCGCTGGTAGCTGAACTACGGTCGAGCATGCTCTGCAATTCTATACGCAACAGGTCAGGGTTCTCGGCGATGCTCTTGATATAGACCTGGGTCATGCCGGTGAGAATGTCTTCAAAACTGGTGCCGCTGTTGATGACCATTTCCACATAGCTCTCGCGTTTACCGGACATTTCCTGCAATACGGCATCGTAGAGTACCTGCTTGGATTTGAAATGGCGGTAGAGAATGGCGGGGCTGACATCGACGGCTTGCGCGATTTCGTCGATGGAGACGCCGTGGTAGCCTTTTTCGGCGAACAGGCGTTCAGCGGCCTGGAGAATGGATTCCCTGCGTTCAGGGCCTGGCAGGCGCTTGCTCACCTGACCAGACCCCGCGTTTCCTTATACAACGTTACCAATGATCAAGCGGCCTTCTTGATCATAAACAGGAATTTGCCTTCTTCTTCGCTGCTGGAAAGCAGTTCATTGCCTGTTTGCTTGCAGAATGCTTCAAAATCCTTCACTGAGCCCGGATCGGTTGCAATTATTTTCAAGGTTTGGCCGGAATCCATTGCAGAAATAGCTTTTTTGGCCCTCAAGATAGGCAGCGGGCAGTTCAGGCCGCTGGCATCGAGTTCTGAATCAAAGTCGCTCATGGTAAAAACCTCTTATTAATATAAAAATATGTAAACGTTTATTAACATAAGTAAACGATCACTAACTTACACTGATTTAGACTCAATGTCAATACTTTCCTGAGATTTTTTCGGAAGTTTGGACCAGTAACCCGCGAGCAGGGAACCGGACAGGTTGTGCCAGATACTGAAAATGGCACCGGGAAGGGCGGCTGAAGCGGCAAAATACTTGGCCGCCAGGGCTACGGCCAGCCCGGAGTTCTGCATGCCGACCTCGATCGCGAGGGTGCGGCATTCGGTCGGGCTGTAGCCCAGCATGCGGGTGATGAAATAGCCCATCAACAGGCCGGTCGCATTGTGCAGCACCACGGCAGCGAACAGTACCGGTCCGAGCTGGAGCAGGTTGTTGGTGTTCACGGACACGATGATGGCGATGATAAAGACGATCGCGGCCACAGAAACTAGCGGGAATACGTGGCGTACAGGTGCCAGCACATTATCCAGCAGGTGGTTGAAGGCGATACCGAGACTGACCGGCACTATCACCATGTACATGATGCTGAGCAGCATATCCAGTGCGGGAACGTGGATGCTGGTGGCAACCAGTTCCAGCGTCAGCAGCGGTGTCAGGAACACCGCGAGCAGGGTGGACACAGCGGTCAGCGTGATCGACAGCGCGACATTACCCCGTGCCAGGTAGCACACCACGTTGGATGCAGTACCGCCAGGGCTGGCGCCGACCAGTACCATGCCGGCAGTGAGCACGGGATCGAGACCCAGCAGCATCGCGATGGCTACTGCGGTGATAGGCATCACCGTGTACTGCAGACCAATGCCGGCCAGTACCAGGCGTGGCATGCGCAATACATAACTGAAATCAGACAGGTGCAGGGTTAGACCCATGCCGAACATCACCAGCGACAATAGCGGTACGATCCAGTTGTTATAGGATCGGAACAGCTCGGGTTGATACCAGGCCAGCAGTGAGAAAACAATGGCCCAGAGCGGGAACAGTCGGGTCAGCCAGATCAGCAAGCTCGACATCGTCAGGCGAGATTCACTGAAATAATGCCGTCCATGATCATCAGTTTAACC
>JAASSE010000340.1 GCA_021768055.1 Gammaproteobacteria bacterium
CCGGCCTCGCACAGCGCAGTCACCGACTTGCGGGTATCTCCCGCGCTGGTGACCTCGCCCGGTGTATACACGACCTCGCTGCTGATGCCGGCCTGGGCCAGCACGTCCGCACCCATGACGCCACCGGCTGTCGCGATTTGCGAGACACGGTCACCCATACTGGACAGTGCCGACAGGGTTCGCTGTTGCGCCAGCGGTTGCGCACCTCTGGCCAGCGCCTCGTCAACGATGGCCCTGCCGTCACTGCCCTTGAGCCCGACCGTTCCGCCGATACCTGCCAGTGGATTAATCACCAGGCCAAGTTTCAATTCGTGTCCCCTGAACCAAAAACACGCATTGTATCTGTCCCACAGCAGGAATGCTAAAATCACGCACCCGATTGCCGAGCCTTCTGATGGACTTTCCAGACGTATACAAACCGCGCAGAACATCCACTGCTGTCGATATCGACGGCGTCATGGTCGGTGGCAATAATCCCGTTGTAATCCAGTCGATGACCAATACCGATACTGCTGATGTGGCCGCAACCACAGAACAGGTACTGCAACTGGCGCACGCAGGCTCTGAACTGGTTCGCATTACCGTGAACGACAGCAAGGCTGCTGCCAGCGTTGCAAAAATCAGGGAATCACTGGACCGGAAAAACTGTGCAGTTCCGCTGATCGGCGACTTTCATTTCAACGGCCACAAGCTGCTGACCGATCACCCCGAGTGTGCCACCGCGCTGGCAAAGTACCGCATCAATCCAGGTAATGTCGGCAAGGGCAGTAAACGCGACAGCCAGTTTGCGCAAATGATCGAACTGGCCTGCGAGCACAACAAGGCGGTGCGTATCGGTGTCAACTGGGGCAGCCTGGACCAGACTCTGCTGGCAAAACTGATGGATGAAAATGCACAATTACCCGAACCACATGATGCGCATGATGTCATGCTGGAAACGGTCATCCGCTCCGCACTGGACAGTGCCGCTGAAGCTGAAGCCCTGGGCTTGCCCGCAAATAAAATCATCCTGTCATGCAAGATGAGCGTGGTGCAGGATCTGATCACCGTGTACCGTTCTCTCGCCGAACGTAGTGACTATGCACTGCACCTGGGATTGACCGAAGCCGGTATCGGCTCCAAAGGTATTGTTGCATCGACTGCCGCATTAGGTGTGTTATTGAACGATGGTATCGGCGACACCATTCGCATTTCACTGACACCGGAACCCGGTGCCGACCGTACGCGTGAAGTCATCGTTGCACAGGAAATACTGCAAACCATGGGGCTGCGTTCATTTGTACCCCATGTTACCGCCTGCCCGGGATGCGGCCGCACCACCAGCACCTTCTTTCAGGAACTGGCCATGCAGGTACAGGATTTCTTGCGCAAGCAAATGCCGACGTGGCGTGAACAATACCATGGTGTGGAAGACATGAGCGTTGCGGTGATGGGTTGCGTCGTTAACGGCCCTGGCGAGAGCAAGCACGCCAACATCGGCATCAGTCTGCCGGGTACCGGAGAACGGCCGGTGGCGCCGGTGTACGAAGATGGGGAAAAAACGCTGACGCTAAAAGGCGATGCTATCGCCGACGAGTTTGAAGACCTGATCAGGCAGTACGTCGAGCGTACCTATAAAAAGAAAAGTGCTTAAGCCGATGCCTGCTGTGACAGGATCTTGTGCCGTTGTCTAACTGCCTCTGCCAGTTCTTTTAACAGTACTTCCGTTGTTTCCCAGGCAATGCAGGCGTCGGTAACGCTCTGCCCGTAGGTCAGCTTCTGGCCGGGAATAACATCCTGCCTGCCTTCAACAAGATTGCTTTCCATCATCACACCGATGATAGCCTTCTCGCCGTTACTGATTTGGGCGGCGACATCGCGGCATACATCCACCTGACGTCGGTAATCCTTATTACTATTGGCGTGCGAACAGTCCACCATCACCTCGGACCTGAGTCCGTTTCTCTGCAACTGCTCCGAGGCATGTTTTATGCTGGCGCTGTCATAGTTCGGTTTGCCGTCACCACCACGCAGAATGATGTGGCAATCCTTGTTACCAGTGGTCGAAAAAATTGCAGAATGACCTTTTTTGGTCAGTGACATAAATACGTGCGGTTGTGCGGCAGCATTGACAGCATCGATCGCAATCTTGAAACTGCCGTCGGTGCTGTTCTTGAATCCGACTGGACACGACAGGCCTGATGCGAGCTCGCGGTGGCCCTGGCTTTCTGTGGTGCGTGCACCGATAGCGCCCCAGCTGACAAGATCTGCAACGTATTGCGGACTAATCAGGTCAAGGAACTCTGTTCCGGTCGGTACACCTTCATTGGCCAGATCGAGTAACAAATTACGCGCCAGCCCCAGACCCTTGTTGATATGAAAGCTTTCGTCCATATCCGGGTCATTGATAAGGCCCTTCCAGCCCACCGTGGTGCGCGGTTTTTCAAAGTACACGCGCATGACGATGCATAAGTGTTCCGACAGGCTATCGATCAACGGTTTCAAACGGCTGGCGTATTCACGTGCGGCAACCGGATCGTGTA
>JAASSE010000341.1 GCA_021768055.1 Gammaproteobacteria bacterium
AGTACACCGGAGAACTCGGCATCGATTCAGACGATGTCACGCTCGGGCAACCAGAATATTCGCCCTATATCTATCAGAGCTATCCAGGTCGTGTCTTGTGGGGAGACACACACCTGTCTAAATCAATTGTCAGTGGTACTCGAAAGTCTATTAAATAAATTGTAAAAACTTAGTAGCTGATTGAGCCCCGGAACGATGAAGCACAATTTTCAGGAGAGAAATAATGAGAAGGCAGGTCTTTACTGAAGTGATTAACTACAAGATGGCACTATTGCTGCTAGGCGCGGTTATCGCAATGCCCACTTGGGCTGATGAAAAGCAATCGATGGGCATCGATTTCACCGTTTCCCAAGACAACGTTCCAGAGAAATCTCAAGACTATTCTCCTTTTGTCCATCAGAGCTACCCTGACAGGGTCTATTGGGGTGATAGCCATTTGCATACCTCGTATTCCTGGGATGCAGGCCTGGTAGGCAATACACTGGGTCCGGATGAAGCTTATCGCTTCGCCAAGGGCGAGCGGGTTATTGCAAGTTCCGGCCAGCCGGTCAAGCTGGTTCGACCACTCGATTGGCTCGTTGTTGCCGACCATGCGGAGAGCCTGGGAGTCGCCGTACTAATCGATCGGTCAGATCCGGCAATTCTCAAAAGTGAGGTTGGACGGGCAACACATGATTTCTACAGGAAGGGGGATATCTATAAAGCGTTTGAAACCTGGGGTTTCAATGTCATAGTCAAGGGAGAAAATCCGCTAACCGATCCCGCTCTGACAAGGAATGTATGGGAAGAGATAACGGAACATGCGGAAAACCATAATGATCCCGGTAAGTTTACCGCTTTCATCGGCTATGAGTGGTCGTCTGCGCCTGCCGGCAATAACCTGCACCGCGTGGTAGTTTTGCGTGATGACGCCGAACAGGCAAACAAGGTATTACCATTTCCTGCCTACGATTCGAGCGATCCCGAAGACCTGTGGAAATGGATGGCGGCGTACGAACAGAAAACCGGCGGGCAGGTTCTGGCGATCCCTCACAACGGCAACCTTTCAAACGGCGTGATGTTCTCTGTGCAGACCCTGGACGGCAAGCCGATCGACAAGGATTATGCGGAGCGTCGGGCCCGATGGGAGCCGCTGTACGAGATAACGCAGATGAAAGGCGATGGCGAGGCCCATCCGGTTTTGTCGCCGAATGATGAATTTGCCGACTATGAGAACTGGGACCGGGGTAACTGGAACGGAAGCAAGAAGCAGCCTGAAATGCTGCAATACGAATATGCTCGAGGCGCACTGAAAGTGGGTCTTCTGATGGAAGAAAAACTCGGAGTGAATCCATACAAGTTTGGGTTGATTGGGGCAACTGATTCGCATACCTCGCTGGCGACCACACGGGAGGACAATTACTTCGGTAAAGTGTCAGTAATGGAACCGGGGCCAGAACGCTTTGACACGCAGATTGTTCCTGATCCCGAAAATGTGGGGACGGGTACCTACGAGTTCGAAACCGTGGCATCGGGTTTGCAGGGTATTTGGTCAAGGGAGAATTCCCGAGAAGCATTGTGGGATGCACTGAAGCGCAAAGAGACCTACGCGACCACGGGCAGTCGTATGACCGTTCGTGTTTTTGCGGGATGGGATTACAGTGAGTCGGACGTATTGCGTCCCGATTTCGCCATGACCGGCTATCTGGGTGGCGTTCCGATGGGGGGTGATCTCAGGTCTGCGCCAGATGGCAAATCCCCCCGCCTGATGATCCGATCACTCCGCGATCCGGATGGTGCGAATCTGGATCGAATCCAGGTGATCAAGGGCTGGTTGGACGAGAGCGGCAAGCTGCAGGAAAAAATCTACGATGTTGCATGTTCAGATGATCGTGAGATCAATGCGAATCATCGTTGTGAAAAGGTTGTAGGGAGCACGGTTAACATTGAGAAAGCGATTTATACTAATGGTATTGGTGATGCATTGTTAATGGCCTTTTGGGAAGACCCGGATTTCGACGCTAATGCCCGGGTATTTTACTATGTTCGCGTACTCGAAATTCCAACTCCACGCTGGACCACTTACGATGCGGCTTTTTATAATGTCAGTTTGCCAAAAGGTGTATCGGCAGAGCAGCAGGATCGCGCCTACACCTCGCCAATCTGGTATACACCATAAGCCACTGTTAACGAACTACGTCAATGACCGCTTGTGGCCGAAACTCGAAGCTCAGGTACTTAACCTGAGCGGCAGTATTAGAGAAACCAGACCATCAAATTAGAGAAATCAGCGGCTTAGAATGACCCAAGGCAGTCACTCAAGCTTCTGCAAGTTCCAAGTGCCTGATGCATCAATTCCGTGCCCGGTACTCCAGTTTCCCTTGAGTTCTCTACCTCCATCTTCAATGATCCATTTGCCAGTCCCACTTCGACTGCTCGGACCAAGCCAATTAAATATAATTTCATTACCTTCAACATGGCCCCAAATCTTGACATTATTAGAATCGACCGTACCGCTAACTTCCACACCGCTTTGTACTAT
>JAASSE010000007.1 GCA_021768055.1 Gammaproteobacteria bacterium
GGCGACCATAACTACGGCTTTGTGCAAAGCCAGCCGGAATATCAGCAGGAAATAGCCAGCTGGTTGAAGGCATTATAAAAATGCTGCATCAGATGAAATAATTTCTAGCCGAAATAGTTCTCTTTAAAGTATTGCTGTATATTTTCAACTTCATCAATATTTTCAATTAATGCATTCACGCAATCCTGGTCAAGCCTCTCGCCTGCCAGTTGTTTCAGTGTTTCGAAAGCAGTTTCATTGGTCCAGGCATCTTTATACGGCCGCCGGCTGGTTAACGCATCGAATACATCGGCTACGGCAACGATCCGTGCTTCTAGTGGGATGCCATCACCGCTTATTCCTGAAGGATAACCTGTACCATTGACGGACTCGTGGTGGAATTCGGCTATATTCCTCAGAATATTCACGTAATCGATACCTTCCAGTCCGAAGTTGTTCAGAATCTCATCGATGATCGCCCTGCCCTTAATAGCGTGGGTTTTCATGATTTCCATTTCATTCTGATCGAGCTTGTCCGGTTTCATCAGAATGCCGTCAGGGATACCGATCTTGCCAATATCGTGTAATGGAGAAAACATAAAAATGTGTTCGATGTAATCATCTTTAAGGTTATATTTGTCAGCTAACGCGCTCGCTATCAATCGACTGTAACGGGACATGCGATCAAGGTGGGAGCCGGTTTCAGGATCGCGCAAATGGGTAATCTTGCCCGTGGTCTTCAATGCCGCAGATAAAGTTTGAATATTGGATAGTTCGTTGATGATCATCAGCGAAATCATGTGACCAAAAATATCAACATGGCTAAGTGTCATTTCGTTGAATACATCGGTTTCAAATGAATTAAAAAAGACGAAACCGAGAAAATCACCATCGTTAAATATTGGCATGGTATAGCTGGCAGCATAGCCGGTGCGGCCGATTCGCTGTGCATGCTCCTTGCTGCTTTCATTAAAAGTCAGCATATTGTTGATAACACGAGGCAGGCCTTTATCGAGAATATTCTTCAGTGATGGCGCTTCATCAAGCGATGCCTGGTAGTGTTCTAGCGGATTATCATCACCGCTGCTGTGTATGAAGGTTTTTAAAATACGGGTTTCGGAGTCATAGATTGCGATGGCAATGCGGGCGATGAATGGCAGGCTCTTTTGAATTGCCTGGTGAGCGCTGACCAGTTTGTCCTTTAGCGGAATATGTTTGTTGAGGTCTTCCAGTGAATCAATGTGATCGAACATACCGTGTCCCAAGGTTGTTTTACATCAGTGTCAAATAATAGAAAAATGGCCGGTGACGAATATATAGTACGAATGGCTCACTATTGTTATTGATTCATTGAAGACGACTTGCGTGGCCTGCCATACAGCTCACGCAGTTCATCCTTGGCATGCTCGAGAACCTCACGCTGCTTGGCAGGAAGCTGGCTGCCGGCACGGTTGATGTAGAAGTTGAGCATCGACATCGCGGACTGGAACGGTGTGCCCTTGCGTCGTCGGCTGGTATCAGCGGAACGCTTGAGCGAACGCGCGATTTTTTTCGGGTCATCCCAGGTGAACACGCCCTGTTCGAGATCCAGCGCATTGCTGTGCTCGGTCACCTGCTGTGACCAGCGTTTTTTATCATTCTTGACCATCGCCTACCGGTGCTTAAAGACAGGACCGAAGGAAATATTACGTGATGTTCAAGATGATGTTGTTATTTTTTTGCAGCAGGTGAGATGGGGCGGCAGGCGGCCAGTTCCTTGGATTCCAACTCGCGGCGTTTTTTGCCGCCCGGTGCAATCTCGTTGATGACTACGTTATAGAGATTTTCCTTGTAGCTCACCTTGATATCGTATTGATAACCGCGGCGCGGTCTCAGCAGCGTATCGTACGACGTCGAACCGGAAGTGGAGCTCAGGAACCCGGAGCTCTCGAACACAAACACCAGGTAACTCGACCGCCCTGTCGGGATGCCGACATCGACAGGTGGCCCGTCGAGCTCGACCGTGCCGGCATACTCAGTGGAACAGTCGGGTTTTATCCGGTGAATATCGAGCTCGGCGTTTACGCTAGAAAACATCGACCCCGATTCAGTTTCGCTGCTGATGCGCAGGTTGTTGTCAAGATCGCTCGAATAGGTCTTGAGCCCAGAACAACCCGGGATAAAGCCTGCTGCCAGTATCAAAGTGATCAGATGATTGCGCATGAGGTGATGCCTATGTCTTGGTCAGATCCGGACAACCGACATTCTTGCCCGCAGCCCAGCCCTTGATCGCCTTGACCAGGGCCTCGTTGCCGACGGAGGAGCGGTACATCACGACCTGGGACTTGTTCTTGCCGATCGGGTTCGCATCGACCACCATCGTGTAATAGCCATTCTTCGGCACCTCGTAGACATTGAGCACACCCTGCTCGTGCAGCTGCTGGATATGCAGCTCGGCACGCTGGTCTGATACCTTCACAGTCGGGTTCCACTTGGTCACGATGACCTGGTAGCTCATATTGGTCTGGGATACCGTCTTGATTCTCACATCCAGGCATTTCGGCGCCATTTTCTGGAAAGATTTACCGATAGCGGTATGTGACCGGTTAACATCGAACTTTTCCACTTTGCCCATGAAGGCGCCGGGTAGCTCCTTGCGAAACTCATCGGCCGTCTGCGGCATGTGGCCCGCACATCCAATTGCCATAACGCACAGTGACGTCATCGTTAAAACAGAAATCTTGTTCATTGCGTACTCTGGAAGGGTTATTCAACAAAGCTTGATAACGATTGAGTATAGACAGATACAACGGTTTTACGCGTGATGGCAGCTACCGTTCATCGGCAACGTAGGCCGCGAAATGATCAGCGCAAAGTGCGGTTTGAGCTCAGGGTCTGTCGTTGTAGGCCTTGTCGAACAGGGCTTCCAGGGTGGGGTGCGACCCCCTGATCTTGTCGATCACCTTTTTTGCCCAGTCGAAGTATTCCTGGCGACGTTCAAGCGACCATTCAGGCGGCGGATTTACCGCAACATCACGCAGGTTGCTGATCTTGTCCGCGAGCTTCACCAGCTTGGCCTTGTTGCCAATGTGCTCGGCATGGTTGATTTGCGCCTGCTTGCGTTGTTCTCTCGGCAGGGTTTTATCATCGGTGACATCCATGACGATGTTGCGGATGGCCGCGCCGAAAACTTCCTCGAGTTCCTCCGGCGTGGTCTCGGTGTCTTCAACGGTATCGTGTAGCAAGGCACCGCAGATGACTTCGATATCGGTAATATGTGCCTCGTTGCAGAGAATGCTGGCCAGCGAGATCGGGTGGTTGATATAGGGGGAAGCATGAATATCCTTGCGCCGCTGGTCCTTGTGCTTGTGGGCGGCAAAGGAAAGCGCTTTCAAAAGTATTTTTAAATCATCTTCGGATATCGTCATCTAGGCGCCCTGCTTTCCGGTAATACCAGCAGTCAGTACGAAGCGCATCGCCTCTTCCACGCTCATCTTGCACGGGGATACGTCCTTGCGTGGCACCAGCACGGTAAAACCGCCGATCATGTAGCTCATGGGTATGTACACCAGTACACTGTCACGTTCCTGAAAAGATTCCGGCAGGCGTGACGGTTCTGCCTGCGTGATAAACCCGATCATTTCCATGTCATTAATGCTCACCGTCACTACCTGGTCATAACCTTCTTTTTTCGGCGAGAAAAAATCGAACAGGTCGCGCAGTGCCCGATAGACCGTTTTAATCAGCGGCAGTTGGTAAAGTATCTGCTCGCCCAGTGCAAACAACCGGCGCACCAGGTAGGCGTTCATCAACAGGCCGACAAAAAACACCACGACCAGGCCCGCGAGCATGCCCATCCCGGGAAAATAGGCCGCATCCGGCAGCAACCAACGCAGCGCGCTACCCATCACTTGCTCGGAAGATACTGCAATCCAGTACAATAGGTAAATCGTAAGCAAGATGGGGAGCAAGGTAATAAAGCCGGTTAATAATGTTTTACTGATGAGTTTGAACATGCGCATACCTTCCAAATTGACGTTATCAGGATTCTACCAGCAGTGAAGCGCTGTTATTCCCCCAATTTAGCTAATGAATCGGCAACCAAACTGGCATATATTAAATATATCCCCTGAATGCCGTGGTTCGATCATGCGCCTGCTTGTTTGTGTTCTCACCCTGTTTCTTAGCGGCTGCGCGTCCCTTTACTTTCAAACGCTGGATGAGGCGCCTGTTGTACCGGTACGCAGTACTTCAGATTGGCCATGGCAGGAATACTGGACAGGTATCGTTTTCAACGGCGAAAAAATCGGTTTTTCCAATCAGCAGTTTGTGCCTGATCAGGGGCAATACAGGATTTCCTCCGAAGCGGCCCTGCGCATCCGGTTTTTAATGATCGACAAGGAATTCGCAGCTATCAGCCATGACTGGGTCGATGAGGCCTTGCAGCTGAAAAAGTTCGAGTACAAGTACAACATCGACAACAGCCAGCGCCTGATCAAGGGCCATACCGATGGCGGACAACTGATGCTGGAAGTCACTAGCCAGGACCATGTCGACAGCAAGGTATTGCAATACAGCGGTGAGCTGGTGCCGATTAATGCCATCTACCTTTACCCGGTACTGCACGGTTTGCAGGTAGACAAGACATATAACTTTCAGATCTTCGACGGTGAAAGCCTGGCTATTCATCCTGTCGAACAGAGGATCGTCGCCTACCAGTCAAGCGATCTTTTCACCGGCAAGGCCTTCAAGGTAAAAACCGAAACCATGGGTCTGACCACGACAACGTGGATTGACGTCAATGGTTTGCCACAGTTTGAGTTGTCGCTAAGGGGCACCCTGATATCGGCACTCGAACCGGAAAAGTATGCAAAGGAATACCTGACACAGGCGGCGTTATCTAAGAGCGAGCACTTATTAACCTACAGCCTGATACCTGTTGCAAACAAAATCGAAAACCCGCGTGACCTGCAGTTCATGAGCGCGCATATCAGCGGTATGCCTGAAACCTTTGAAATGATGAACACCGCCCAGCAGCAATGCAACAGAGAAACCCGAGGCTGGCTATGCAAGGTCAGCAGTGATCAATACCCGGCTGACCTGGCAATCGACAAGGAGAGCAATCTCAAATCGTCCTTTACCATCAATTCAAATGCCCGCCAGATCAAACAACTCGCCGAGGAAATCACGGGCCCATCTAAAGATGCTGATGACCAGGTATCGCGCATCCTTGCCTGGCTCGATGCGAACATTGAAAAAAAAGTGGTCGACAGCTTCAACTCGCTGGATGTTCTGCGCCAGCGCGAAGCCGAATGCCAGGGACATAGCATGCTGTTTGCAGCACTGGCGCGCAATCGCGGCATCCCCACGCGCCTGGTCAACGGCGTGGTTTATTCCCAGGAATATGACAGCTTTCTTTATCACACCTGGGTCGAAAGTTATATTAACGGCCGCTGGCAGGCGATCGACCCAACGTTCGGTCAACGCCATGCGGATGCGACCCATATCGTGCTGATCGAGGGCGAAGATCTGGCAGAGCTCACCGCGCTGCTGCCACTGGTCGGCAAGCTGGAAATCGAGCTCGACTGAGTATTCGGTTTAGACACGGTAAAGCAAACCCTGCCCGCCTGATTCGCTATACTGTTCCCCGTGAACGAAGAAGCAAGCAGGCCAGGGAATACGCAACAAAAACCAACACGCCCGGCATGGCGCCAGCTATTCAGAACCACTGAGGGGCGCATCCTGGTGCTTGGCATCCTGGTCGCGCTCGCCGGCCTCATCGCCATGGGGCTGACCGCATTCTGGTCACCGCAAACTTCTCGCATGATCGGTGTGATGACGTTTGTTAACATCGTGTTTGGCCGTGCTGTGTCCATGTCCATCGGTTATGCCGGCAATTACGGTCACGCGCTGGTGATATCGGTGAACATGTGGATAGAGACCGTGCTGGTGCTGTTGTTTTATCCCATCTTCGTATTCAGCATGCGCAAGCTGGTCGTGTTTAGACGTTTGAAACACTATATCGAACGCACGCGCAGTGCCGCTGAACGCCACCGGGAGAAAGTGAATCGCTACGGCATCATCGGACTGTTTATTTTCGTCTGGTTCCCTTTCTGGATGACCGGGCCGGTGGTGGGCAGTGCTATCGGTTACCTGCTTGGTTTTCACGCCTGGTTGACGATATCAGTTGTACTGACAGGTACGTACATTGCGATGGGCGCCTGGGCCTATTTAATGTTCGGTATCCAAGCCCGAGCTGCAGTATTCGGCCCCTGGGCGCCTGTGCTCGTTATCGGCATCATCATTATTTTCGTTCTTGCAGGTTACTGGCTCAACCGGCGTGGCAGTAATCAACAGTAACAATCTTTGACGAGGTGTAGGAATCTACTTCGAATAGTAAATGCCAGGAATCCAGCTCTTCTTGATCTCGCTGGTTCTTTCAATATCCACCTTATTCTCATCGATAAACGTAAAGATATTCAGGCCGATGCGTATGTTGTCCTTGTGCATCAATTCATGTTTATCGATCTGGTGTCCATTGACATAGGTGCCATTGGTACTGTCCAGGTCTACGAGAAAATAAGCAACATCGCCCTCGTCCTTGGTTTCACGAATTATCTGGGCGTGCTCATTGCTGACTTCCGGATTTTCGATCTGGACCTGGTTATCGCCTGTGCGTCCAAACTTGAGAGCGGTATCGCCGAGCTCGAATTTGTTTACAACCACACCGTCGAGTGTTTGTATAATCGTTGCCATATTAGACTTCTCTTATAATCTGTTTTACGCGCTCACAGAACATTCAAGCGCCTCACATGATTCTAGACAAACCAGGGGAAAATGGGGTCTGGCGCCGTCTAATTTGGCCCGCACTTTCGAAAAATCGCTTTCTGTTTTGACCAGTGTTCAAAACCGCTGAATCCTTCCGGCAAGGATTCATGGCCGCCGATGACCAGGGCGCCGCCATCGACCAGACTGTTGTGAATGTGCGCCAGTACCTCTAGTTGCAACTCTTTTTCATAATAGGTGAATGCCATGTTGCGGCAAAACACAATGTGAAATGGCCCGGCAGGTAATTTCTGCCGAATGTCCTGCTTGATAAAGCTCGCCTTGCTGCGCAAGCGCGCATCGAGGCAGTACTCATCCTGTTGATGAGTAAACGCCGAATTCAGCCAGTCCTCCGGCACTGCCTTGACGCTGCTATAGGAATAGCAGGCACGTTTTGCCCGTTGCAGCAGGCCTTCATCGATATCGCTGCCAACCACCTGAATATCGAGTTGCGGAAGGTCATTGCCCACTGTTCTGTCCCAGATCAACACCAGGCTGTAGGCTTCTTCACCCATGGCGCAGCCGATGCTCCAGCCGCGCAACAGGGTGTCGCCGGCATCAACAGCGATGCGGGCAAGTTCCGGCAATACTTCGCTGCGTACGTGTTCGAGCACAACCTTGTCGCGATAAAAGCGGGAGACGGTTACCCGGC
Organism: Gammaproteobacteria bacterium; assembly: GCA_021768055.1. GTDB lineage: Bacteria > Pseudomonadota > Gammaproteobacteria > SZUA-229 > SZUA-229 > JABDQW01. Next base: position 7,436 of record JAASSE010000007.1, read on the forward strand.
ATAAATGATCCAGTACCGGCCATTCATCAGCATGGCTTTGCAGGTAGGAACGATAGGCATCGACATCGGCAAGCTCCAGTTCGCTGATGCGTCGTTGAATGCGCTTGCAAACCTGTTTGCGCACCTTGCGGAAACCCGGCCAGCGCATGTGCAACTGCGGCAACAGCCACTGTAAGAACCGGACGCAGATATCATCTTCCATAAGTCTTAACGTTACGTGTTCCGCTTTGAGGCATCAACTGAATATGATTATTATTACCCGGCGCACCTCAACACCCAGATGCGGTAAACTCACATTATGTCGAAACTATTCCCAGTTTTGTGTAAGGAGAATCCAAATGGCTATCGCAGACACCGTTAAAGACTTACTGACACAAAAATCGGTTGCTTATGACATGGTAACTCACCCGCACACAGGTTCCAGCCATGAGACGGCTGAGGCTGCCCATGTACTTGAGGACCATATCGCAAAGGCAGTGATCGTCAAGGACGATGCCGGCTACGCCATGATAGTGGTTCCGGCCAGTCTCTACGTTGAGATGAAGCATGTACGCAAGGAACTCGACCGGGACCTGCAGCTCGTCGAGGAGGATGAGCTGACCGGGCTGTTTCCCGATTGCGAAACTGGCGCTGTCCCGCCACTGGGCCCCGCCTATCAGATCGAGACTTTTCTGGATGAATCACTTACCAGCCTTGCCAACGTCTATTTTGAATCAGGTGACCATGAGCACCTTATACATATCAATGGGGATGATTTTAAAAAATTGCTGAGCGGTGTACGACACGGACACTTCAGCCATGAAGAATGAATAACTGAAAAAGGCCTGGGCCTTTCATTAAAGATATAGGAGAGTAAAAAAATGACTGAAACAACACATCCTGAAGATGTCGGTCCTGTTGATCCCGAATTAAAAACATCACCCATCGCAGATGAATTCGACGAGGAAACCGATGTTATACGCCAGGAAGAACCCGGCGAACCCGTGTGTTATTTCAATAACAAAAGTTACAAGACAGGCACCTATGTTAAAAGCGGCACATCGATATTTAAGTGTGTGTACGGTATCTGGGTTCCAGCCGGCCCCTCAGACCACGACAACCCATAACAACACCTAGTCCCTAGTTCCTAGTACCTTGAGGCGGACACCCGCCTCATCCAACAATATGGTGCTTGCCTACACGCTGCACCGTGCTGGCCTGCGGTCCCTTTTCGCCCTGCTCCTCTGCAAAACGCACCTCGTTGCCGATTTCAAGTTCGGAGAAATCGTTGTTCAACACGCTGTTTTGGTGAAAGTAAATTTCCCTGCCGTCCGGGGTTTCGATGGTGCCGTACCCCTCCTCGGGGAATATTTCGGTAACGCGGCCATGCGGTGGCACCTCGTGGGTCTTCACATGCTTTTTCTGTTTACGGTGATAGTCCTGTAGTTGTCTGCGGGCTGCGTCAAAAGAATCGCGTATCGCCACGTAGACATCTTCATGGGCATGGTTAATACCGTGATCGCGGCTGACCACGATTTCTCCGCCCGGCACGGTGAGGTCAATCGACACCTTGTACATTGTGCCCTGGCTCTGGTGCTTGTTAATCATTTGTGTCACGACGTGGCAGCTCACGATATCGGCGAACTGTTCCAGCTTTTCCGCCTTTTCACGCAAAGCGGCTTCAACGGCATCCGACGGTTCCATATCCCTGAAGGTAATTTGTAATGGTTGCTGCATACCTGTTTTCCTCGTTAGCACTAAATACCTGATTAATCTGCTTACAATATCACGCAACCCGGCTGGAACGAAATGCAGACCGGACCACTTACTAAGCCCTTGAATAACATAAGCATTATAAAAGGTCCTGCACCTGCGCGCTGTGCTTCGCTGTGCAGACCTGCTGCGCAAGTTGCTGCGCCCGGGGCAAATCGATCTCGCTTGCGATCTTCGCGAGATAAGGAATCATCACGGGGGCGACCGAGAATACGCGAAAGCCCATACCGAGCAACACCGGCAGTACACCTTGCAACTGGGGCAACAGGCCGCAAAGTTGAAGCTTGTTGATATTTTCATCTGCTGCTTCTGCTGCCTGTTGGAGAAACCGAAACAGCTCCGGTGAACAGGGATCAAGGTGGCCACTCACCCTGGCAAGATCCCGGTCGGCAGCAAACAAACACTGCATCAGGTCGTTGCAGCCGATGGCAACGAAATCGGCGACTTCAAACCAGTGCGACAATGCCAATACGGCAGCCGGTGATTCGGCCATGGTGCCGATGGGCAAAGACCTGTTGAGCTGCTGCTCAATCCTGCTGCGCCAGTCGCTGAACTCCGCAAGACTGGTCACGTAAGGCAGCAGCAGGCTAAGTTCAAAATCATCGGCGAGCGTGTTAACTGCGTGCAGCAATGCAAGCAGTACACTGCGTACCGGCTCTTCATCGTACAGTCGCACACCTTGCAAGCCCAGTGGTCCGCTCGATCCGGCAGGCGGTTTGAACCAGGGTACCTGTTTATCCGGCGTGATATCCGGTAGGCGTAAGGTAACGGGCAGTGGCCGTGCGTTATCGCATAGTTCACGCAGTGTGCTTTCATAGAATGCCGTATCGGGTATCCGCCCATGTTCCGGTACCAGGAACTCGGTGCGCACCAGGCCGATGGCTGCCGCACCCTGTTCGACTGCCCGGCTTGCGTCATTGGTGCTGAAGATGCTGGCACGCAAGTGAATATGGCTGCCATCAGCCAACGCAATCGCCTCGCCAACCGGTGGTGCTTCCGGCAACGGCGCTGTCTCCTCTATCGCTTCCACTGACGTGATAATCGTTCCACGATAGCCGTCGATAAACAGTTCCTGGCCCTGTTCGAGACTGTCGGCCGTATCGCTGGAAATCATCACGGTAGGAATGCCCAGCATAAGCAAGTGGATCATCGGATGTGAAAATGGCGCGGCTTCCACGACCAGTATCCCGGCCGGTCGGCCATCCAGTTCGCCC
>JAASSE010000342.1 GCA_021768055.1 Gammaproteobacteria bacterium
ACCAGTGCCGACATATTGAGCTCGATCCAGGTCCACGCCACAAACAGACCCGTCGGGTATGTAGTGTACAGTCGAAAGCGGCCGGATCTCAGGTAGCCGCGCTGTTTTGATCGCACCTTGAAATGAATCTGTGCGACGCTGTTTGCCGGTACGTCAATGACTTCATATTCCTTGCCGTTGTGACTGGAGGAAATCGAATAACGTGCCGCAGTATCATCGTGTTCAAGCTTTACCGCGAACGTGGTTTCCTGTCCGGCGAACACGGGCAGGCCGCCGCCCTTGCTGAGCCTGAGACCTGCCAGGTTTCTCCAGATGGCGATCATGGCAACATTGCCAACACCCACCAGCATGAACGTGAGCATATAACCCAGGCTCTTGCCATAGTTCACCGAACCTATCATCAGCAGCAATAACAACAGGCAAAATAATAATCCGGATTTTGTCGGCAGGATATAAACGCGGCTGCGATCCAGCACGACTGAATCAAACGGGCCGCTGCGCCTTTCAAAAAATTTGAAAAACGGCTTTCTGGGAAATTCGGAGAATCTGGAATACTGATGTGTTGACGTTCTGGCAGACATCAGGGAATCGGCACAGAGCCGGCAATATAATCTGCTGCAGTTTGGTTGTTACTCTGCAGTTCGTCGGAATTCACAACCAGCCGATGGTTCACCACCGCCGGCATCACCTCCTTGATGTGTTCTGGCAACACGAAATCTTTACCGTCGATCAACGCCAGCGCACGCGCCGAACTCAGCAGGGCCAGACCGCCGCGCGGTGACAGGCCGAACTCGAACATGGGTGATTGTCGGGTGAAATCCAGAATCGCCTGTACATAATCCAGCAAGGCGTCAGACACGTGCAAACCGGAAGCCTGTTTCTGGATGGTCATCAGCTTGCCAGCATCGAGTACCGGCTTGATGTGTTCGATCATGTCTCGACGGTCCTCGCCTTGCAGCAGGGCACGCTCCGCTGTCTTGCCAGGAAATCCCAGATGCAGGCGCATCAGAAAACGGTCGAGTTGTGATTCCGGCAGTGGGTAGGTACCCACCTGGTGCACCGGGTTCTGTGTCGCGATGACAAAAAACGGCGCCGGCAAATCCCGGGTCTCCCCTTCAACGGTCACTTGGTGCTCTTCCATGGCCTCGAGCAAGGCACTCTGGGTCTTCGGTGTGGCCCGGTTGACTTCGTCGGCGAGAATGAAATTGGCGAAAATCGGGCCCTGGTGGAACTCGAACACAGCACGCTCGCGGTCGTACACGGCAACGCCCAGCACATCAGCCGGCAGCAGGTCGGAGGTAAACTGGATACGCTGAAAATCCAGACCCATCACCTGCGCGATCGCATGTGCCAGCGTTGTTTTGCCGACACCGGGTAAATCTTCAATCAATAAATGTCCACGTGCTACCAGGCAGGTCAGCGCCAGTCGTATCTGGTCATCCTTGCCGAGAATGACCTGGCCGATGCTTTGCGCCGCTTGTTCCAGTACAGAAGTCGCCGCCTTGCGAATATTGGTGACTGATGAGCTCATATAACTATCCTGAGTGATATCCATAATAATAGTTCATGATCCGCACCGTTGTATTTCAACTAGGCACAATTAAACTGGCAGCAAGGCTTTGCATACTGCTTATGCAACTATTTATCTATTGAACATTGAAAGAATTTCTAAAAAACCTGTTGTCCACCAACGGCCGTTTGAACAGAATCGGGTTCCTGCATTCGTTCATTTTTATGCTTTGTCTGTTTATATTGCTGTCGATTGTCAACAGGGAGTACATTCGACACACGGACGGTGCACTGACTATCTACCTCTATATCAATACGCTGCAATCAATCCTGTTACTGGCCTTGTGGACACCTTCCATCATCAAGCGGCTACACGACCTGGACATCCGCGGTAACCGTGTGTGGATTCCGTGGGCGGCATTGCTGCTGGACGCGCACAGCCTGATGCCGCTTAACATTCATTTCGCTGCGCTGCTGGAACAAATACAACCACTACTGTTCGTGTTTTATCTCGTGGTGCTGGTTTTCTATCTTGCTCTTTTCTTGCAGAGCGGAACTGCCGGAATCAACAACTGGGGCAGTCCACCAGAATAGCTAAGTCATATTATTGACGGTCATTTTCACAGATGCTTGCGGGCTTACAGGTTATAGTCTTAAATCCTGTGCAGACCACCACAACCAATCTATTTACGGGAAGCGCTCATGGAAACTTCAACGATTATTACCCTGGTCATCATTGCGGTGATCATTCTTTATATCATCAACATCTTTAACAGCCTGATTAGTTTACGTAATCGTTACAAGAACGCATTTGCACAGATTGAGGTGCAATTAAAACGCCGCTATGACCTGATCCCGAACCTGGTCGAAACTGCCAGCGGCTATCTGAAGCACGAGCGCGAAACACTTGAAGAAGTCATTGCTGCACGTAATGCTGCATCAAGCGTACTTGCCGCTGCCGCTGCCAACCCCGCGAACGCTGCAGCAATCCAGGACCTGATAGGTGCG
>JAASSE010000343.1 GCA_021768055.1 Gammaproteobacteria bacterium
ATTGAGACTTAACGTTTGCGGCGTTTAAACCAGATAACAAATCCGGTGGTCAGCAGGCCAAGCGGCAGCACGATGAAGAAGCCGACGCCGATCAGTAATATTTCGGTATCATCGAGTTGCAGTTGCAGGTCGGGAGCATTCTTGATTTCGACGGTGATCAGGTCATCATCGCCGGCCAGCCAGCTGAGAATGTTGACGCCCAGTGACAGGTTGGCACCAGCACCGATGTAACTGTTGGCAATGAAGTCGCTGTCGCCGGCCACGACCACACGTTGCGTTGCCTTGTTGGCGTGTTGTTCAGCAGTGATCACGCGCTCCAGTGCCAAGATCAGTGTAATCGGGCCGTTAATGTCGCCTTCATCTTCGTTGAAGGCCGTTTCTCCACCAAGTTCGCTCGCCTCCGACCAGCTGCGTGCCAGCGACTGTGCGATCACCGTGCTGTTCCAGTTATCATCGGTCTGCTTGATGCCTCGTGCGATCGGGAACAGGGTGTTGTATGCCAGCTTGCTGGTAATGGCGTGCTGATGATAGTCGAGCACCGGGATCATCGCGGGGTGTGCAATGCGCAACGTGTTACGCAAATTGGCATTGTCATCGACCACAATGCCATCATGAAAACGAATGCCGAGCAGCTCGGCGATCCCGCCCATGCCCTGCATTTCGCCCGGTTCCATCATCCAGAAAACATTGCCGCCATTATTAATGTATGTCTTGATGTGTTCCAGTTCACCTTCGAGCAGGGTTTTATCGGGCGCTGCGATCACCAGTACCGTGGTGTCGGTGGGAATCTCTGACCGTAGCAAGTGGTGGGTTTCAACCTTGAAGCCTTTTTCGGTCAACTGCGCAGCCAGTTTACTGTAACTGGTATTGCTATCATCGACAGGGCTGCGTTCACCGTGGCCCTGCAGGAACACCAGCTTGTGCTGCCCGGCGCGGCTAAGGCGCAATAGTGCATTGCTGATTTTTTGTTCGCCAAGTGAAGTGATGATTTCCTTGCTGTTCTTATACTTGATAACAATCTGGCCGTAGCGCTTTATATTATCCAGCTGGGCTGTTTCAAAATCGATGTCCGGGTTGATCAGGCGATAATTGAAGTCGGGCTTTACACGTTTGTACCGGTTTAATATTTCCTCGACCGCGGCGCGCACGGTTTCGTCATCCTGGACGTAGACGTTGACCGTGACTGGTTCCATTAAGGTGTTCAGTAAATCGATACTCGCCTGTGACAGCGTGTTGCGCTTGTTGCTGGTCCAGTCGAACTGCACTGAGTTTTGTTGACTGAGCCAACCCAGCATACCGACAGCAAGCAGCAATAGTATGATGAATACAAATTTCTGAAGCTGCAATTGCAGACGAATTTTCCTGGTAATAATCATGTTCTATCCCTGCAGGCGTTGTGAATCCATCTGGCGAATGGTCAATAGCAGGAAGGTAGCGATGAACAGCAGGAAATAGGCGACATCGGCAGTGTCGATCAATCCGCGCAGCATGGGAGCGAAATGGGTCAGCAATGACAGTTGAGAAAACGCGTCGGATTCAGCACCGGCACCGCGGCTGATAATCCACAGCAACAGCAGCAGGCCGAATGAGCTGATCGCGGCCACAACCGGGCTTTGCGTCAGCGATGACAGGAACAGGCCGGCTGAAGCAAACGCGGACAACAGCAGCACCATCGCGAACATACCCGCGGCCAGCTTGCCCATGTCCAGCTCGGTACCCATCATCAGCGATACCGGCATCAGGCTTATCATGGCGATGAAAATCAGCAGGAACATGACGATACCGGTGAATTTGCCCAGCACGATCTGCGTCATGCTCACTGGCGCTGACAACAGCAGACTGATCGAGCCGTTGCGGCGTTCTTCCGCTATCAGGCGCATGGTCAGTAAAGGTGTGATCATCAGCAGGATGATGCTGGCCAGTTCGTAGGTGGGCATCACAACCAGGTCGGTGACACCGGGTGCGTTCGGCATCGTCGCCAGCTGCGGTTGCACGGTAAAGAAAAAATCGATCTGGGTGAAAAAACTCCAGGCCAGTATCAGCTGCGTCACAGCGAGCACGGTCCACGCCAAAGGCGAGATGAACATGCTACGCAATTCACGTAATGCAATCACACGGATCATGCGCGGTCACCTTCACCCAGTGTGAGCTCGACAAAGACATGCTCCAGCGACTGCTCCAGCGCCCGCAGCTTGTACAGGCCCCAGTCATAGTTGACCGCAACTCGCGCAATTTCGTCGGCCGGCTTGTCGGTGTGCACGATGAACTGGTCAGCCTCTATCTGTTCGACCTGGTCAAAGCTGCCGGTCGTCTTGAGCTGTTCGATCGAAGGTGCGCGCGATAACCCGATTTCATACTGGCCGGTGGTTTGCTGCTGCATCAGCCCGGCCATATCCGACGCGTACACCAGCGCCCCCTCGTTAATGATCTGCACGCGGTTACACACGGCCTCGACCTCGGGCAGGATGTGGGTCGACAGGATGATGCCGTGGGATTTACCAAGCTCGGCAATGAGC
>JAASSE010000077.1 GCA_021768055.1 Gammaproteobacteria bacterium
GACTGGAACCCGTACGATGAGTGGGATCCCCGCTACTGGATGCATGAAATGGAAGAAGTCTGGGACGATGACGACGACTGGTATCGCTACGGCGGTTACGGTTATGGCCCCTACGGCGGCTATCCTCCATACGGTGGTGGCTATGCTCCATATGGCGGCGGTTATGGTGCGCCTTATGGCGGCTATCCTCCATACGGTGGTGGCGGCTACTACGGTGCTCCGTACTACGGCTACTAGATATCAACCGCAATAGACCTGCACTGGTTGCAGGCCAGTTTGCTGATCAAGCCCCGGCGATGACCGGGGCTTTTGTTTGACCGCATCGACTCGCAAGCCGGGCCTTGCCTGTGGGGTGTGATTAATATTCAGCCAGTTTTTTGTGCAGGCTCAATGCGTACCGCGCGCATTTTTATTACAATCGTCTTTCTGTGTATCAAGTCCCTGATTATTAAAGACTTGTCATCTCGAGTATGGGTAGTACAGGTAATTCAACAATTCCTCGGAAGGTCATTTCAAGCCGCACACGCTGGCTGCTTCAGCTTGTTTTCACGCTGTTTGCGCTGCTGGTGGTGAACTCGGTCTATCTGGCCAGTATTACCGTGGCCGAGAACCTCAGCGGCAATATTTACCAGGATTATTTCTACCTGATCATGTTCCTGCTGCACCTCGTACTTGGCCTGTTGCTGGTGATACCGTTCCTGATGTTTGCCTGGTCGCACGCCCGCCGCGCGATCAAGGTCAACAATCGCTACGCGATTCGCGCCGGCCTGTCGTTGTTGACCACCGGCGTGCTGCTGCTCGGCAGCGGTATTCTGCTGACCCGGTTTGGTTTTTTCGAGATCAACGATCCCGCGGTTCGCCAGCCTGCCTACTGGGTGCACGTACTCTCACCACTGGTGCTGGTGTGGCTGTTCGTGTTGCACCGGCTCGCCGGCAGGCCGATCCGCTATGCCATTGGCCTGCGCTGGACGGCGGTGGCTGCAGCATTTGCACTGATCATGCTGGGGGTGCATACCCTGTACCAGGCTGACGCGGTGCCGGCAGCCGAGGCGGCGTTCTCCCCCTCGCTGATCAAAACGGCCGGTGGCAAACACATCCCGGCTGAAAACCTGATGACCGATGATGAGTGTGCCGAATGCCACGCCGACATCGCGCGCAGCTGGGAAGTGAGCATGCACCGTCACAGCTCGTTCACCAACCCGGCCTACCGCTTCAGCGTGGAGGAAACGCGTGAGGCGGTGCTGGCGCGGGACGGCGATGTCAGCAATTCGAGGTTCTGTGCAGGCTGCCACGATATCGTACCGCTGGTCAGCGGTCGCTTCGACAGTGTCGACTTCGATCCCGATTCCGACCCGTCGGCGAAGGCAGGATTGACCTGTACCTCCTGCCACGCGATCAGCCGCGTCAACAGCACGCTTGGCAACAGCGATTTCGTGATCGAGGACCCGGCACGCTATCCGTTTGCGAACAGTGATTCAGCCGTGCTGAAGGCGGTTAATCACCAGCTGATCCGCGCCAAGCCGGGTTACCACAAGAACAACCTGTTGAAGCCGCATCACCGCACTGCCGAATTCTGCTCGGTTTGCCACAAGGCCCATATCCCTGCCGAGGTCAACCAGTACCGCTGGCTGCGGGCACAGAACCATTACGACAGCTTCCTGCAAAGCGGTGTATCCGGGCACCGTGTGGACAGTTTCTATTACCCGCCCAGGGCCGCTGCAAACTGCGCCGCCTGCCACATGCCGCTGGAGCCCTCCGATGATCCGGCCGCAAAAGACTTTGATGGCTCCGGCCAGCTCACGGTGCATAATCACCAGTTCCCGGCGGCCAACACCGCGGTGCCGGTGATGCTCGGCCTGCCAGACTGGGTCAACGATGCCCACCGCCGGCGCATGAGCAACGTCACCCGCGTCGATATCTTCGGGCTTAAGCGTGGCGGAAATATCACCGGTGAGCTGATCGCACCGCTGCGCCCGCAATTGCCCGAGATCGACGCCGGCGAAACGTATCTGATCGAGACCGTGGTGCGCTCCTTCGGCGTCGGCCACCTGCTCACGCAGGGCACCACCGATTCCAACCAGCTCTGGCTCGACATCGCGGTCTACGATGGCGATCGCCTGATCGGCCGCAGCGGTGGGCTCGATGAGGATCAGTCAGTGGACCCATGGTCCTACTTCATCAACAGCTATGTGCTCGACCGCAACGGCCAGCGCCTCGACCGGCGCAACGGCCAGGACATGTTCGTCGCCCTCTACAACCACCAGATCCCGCCGGGTGCAGCCAGCGTCGTGCACTACGCGCTGCAGTTGCCGGTCAATCTGCAGGGCCCGGTGACAATCGAGGCAAAACTGAATTACCGCAAGTTCGACAGTACCTATTTGCGCCACATCGAAGGCGATGACTATGAACGCAACGACCTGCCGGTCACCGTGCTAGCTACCGACCGCGTGGTGTTGCCGGTGGCAGGCGGTGATGGTGACAGCCCGGAGCAAGCAGTGTTCACGAGCGAATGGGAACGCTGGAACGATTACGGCATCGGCCTGCTGCGCCAGGGCAGTCGCGGCTCGGGCAAGGGCGAGCTGCGCCAGGCGGAGCAGGCGTTTCGCACAGTGGAAGCGATGCAGCCGGCGCACGGTGCGCTCAACCTGGCGCGCACCTATTATAAGGAAGGCCGCCTGGAAGAAGCCGCGGCGGCATTGTCACGCGCCAAGCAGGCCGGGGCTCCGCCGTGGACGCTGGCCTGGTTCAGCGCGTTGGTGGACCACGAATACGGTCAGCACGAGCGCGCCATCGAAACGTTGGAACAGGTTGCCGCCAACAACTTCGAGGATGCGCGCGAGCGCGGCTTCGATTTTTCCCGTGATCTCAACCTGCTGAATGAACTGGGACGGCTGTATTACGAGCGCGCACGCCAGAGCCGAACGGACCGGCAGCAGCTGTTGGCACGTGCGCGCGACTGGTTCGAACAGACGCTGGCCGTTGATGCCGAAGACCTGACCGCGCACTTCAACCTGGCGCTAGTGTACAAGCTGCTCGGCGACAGCGACCGGGCCGCGCATCACCGCGGCCTGCACGACCGTTACCGTCCGGATGACCATGCGATCGAGATCGCCGCCACCCGCCACCGCCAGTCCAACCCTGCCGCAGACCACGCGGCAGCAGCGCTGGTGATCCATGACCTCAACCGCGACGGGGCCTATGGCCTGCCGCAGGTAAGTGCGTTTGCACAAAACATTAAGCAGGAAAACTGATGAGTACGCCACGGCATTCAGGCGAACACGTGATTCGCACCGCGTTTATCCGCTCCCTTGTAGTGATCGCCGTGGTTGCGATCGCAGCCTATGTCGGCTACCGCTGGCTACAGCCACAGACCGATACGGCCCCGCTAATCGAAGCCGATATCCAGGCCCCGTTGATTCAACAGCGCAGTGAAAGCGGCCCGCCCGCGATCCGCTTTACCGATATCACCCGCGAGGCCGGTATCGACTTCATCCACGTCAACGGTGCTTACGGCGACAAACTGCTTCCCGAAATCATGGGTGGCGGCGTGGCTTTTTTCGATTACGACAATGACGGCGACCAGGACCTGATCCTGGTGAATTCAAGCTACTGGCCCGATCACGACTATGAACAGGCGCTCGGTAATCCCGTCACCCGTCTGTACAGCAACGACGGCAGCGGCCGTTTCAGCGATGTCACGGAACAGGCCGGGCTGGCGCTGTCCAGTTACGGCATGGGCGTTGCGGTCGGCGATATTGATAACGATGGCTGGACCGATGTCTACATCACCACGCTGGGACAAAACCGGCTGTATCGCAACGAACAGGGCCGTTTCGTCGATATCACTGCCAGCGCCGGGGTCGCCGGCACCCTCCACGACTGGAGCATGGCGGCGTTGTTTTTTGATTACGACAACGATGGCGATCTGGATCTGTATGCTGGCAACTACGTGGACTGGTCACCCACGATCAATCGTGAGATTGAATTCAAGGTCACTGGCCTGGGTCGTTCCTATGGCGCACCCCTGCATTACACCGGAGTACGTTCGTACCTGTTTCGCAACGACGGCGACAACCGCTTCAGCAATGTTTCCGACCAGGCCGGCCTGCTTGAAAAGGGCAAGGGGCTGGCGGCAACCGCGGTGGATTATGACAATGACGGCTGGCTCGACCTGGTCGTGGCCAACGACACGGTGCAGAATTTCCTCTATCGCAACACTGGCGACGGTCGCTTCGAGGAAAACGGCATGATCGAAGGCATTGCCTTCGATCGCCACGGCAAGGCGACGGGTGCGATGGGCCTCGACACCTCCTGGTACCGCAATGACGCCGAGCTCGGTATCGCCATCGGCAACTTCGCCAATGAAATGAGCTCGCTGTTCGTAACCGTTGACGGCATGCCACCGTTCGCCGATGAGGCGGTACTCGAAGGGCTGGGCGCAAGCACGCGCCTGGCATTGACATTTGGCCTGTTCTTCTTCGATGCAGACCTGGACGGCCGTGAGGACCTGCTACAGGTCAACGGCCATCTCGAGCAGGACATCAATACGATCCAGCCCAGCCAGCGGTACGAGCAGCCGGCACAGCTGTTCTGGAATTGTGGCGAAGGCTGCGACAACCGCCTCACGCTGGTCGAGGAAGTGGGCGATCTTTACGAACCCCTGGTTGCACGTGGAACCGCCTATGCGGACATCGACCTTGATGGTGACCTGGACGTCGTCATCACCCAGCCCGGCAGAGGCCCGAGGCTGTACCGCAATGACCAGGATATCGGCCATCACTGGCTGCGGGTGTCACTCGAGGGCAGCAAGGACAACCGCAATGCGATCGGCGCCATCGTAGAGCTGAGTGCAGGCGGCGTTACCCAGAAAAAGCTGCTTATGCCCGGGCGCAGTTATTTATCACAGGTGGAAATGCCGCTGTTGTTCGGACTGGGTAACAACAGCACGGTCGAGGCACTCACAGTTACCTGGCCTGACGGCACGCGGAAGCAGGTCAAGGTAGACCAGGTCGATACAGTGATACATATAAAACAGGAATTATAATGTTGAAACCCGTCGGTGCTGCACTCGCTGTATTAGTGTCAGGTATTCTCTGTATAACGCCGGTCTTCGCGGACCTGCTGAGCGAGCTGCCTTCGGCATGGCGCGATCGCTTGCAACCAGTAACACAGCCTGACCTGCTGAAGCTCACGGATGAGGAAAAGCAGCGCGCGGTCGCGGTGCGTAAGCAGTTATCGGCAAAGCTCGCGCAAAACTCAAGTGAAAGCTCTGAGCTTGCCGCGCTGTATGGCGAGCTCGGCAAGATCTACCAGTTCCTTCACGTCGATACGCATGCGCAACACTGTTACGAAAATGCGCACCGTCTCGACCCGAACGAATTCCGCTGGGTTTATTACCAGGCGTGGCTGGCGCATGACAGCGGTGATTTACATACCGCGATGCAACGCTACCAGCAGGCTGCCCGTCTCAATCCGGACTACCTGCCTCTGCAATACCGGCTTGCAGATATCTACCTGAACCTGAATCAGCTGGAAAAGTCAGCGGCGATATTGAATGAACTACGGCAACATGAGGAATTCTCAGCTGAAGTCAACAGTGGCCTCGGGCAGATCGCATTATTGCAACAGGATTATGACAAGGCGATAAAGTATCTGAGCCTGGCACTGGAACAACAGCCTGAAGCCCTCAGTCTGCACTACACGCTGGCGCAGGCGTATCGCGGCAAGGGTGACAGGGAACGGGCGCGCGAGCATTTCACCCACTACCAGAACGTCCTGGTCAAGGCATACGACCCACTGGTGCAGGAACTGGATGCGACGCTGTCACCCAAGCTGTTGGCCTTCGTCCATGCAATGGAGGCGGTGCGGCAGAAAGATTACACAACCGCGATCAAACATTTCAAAACCGGCCTGGAATCGTTCCCGGA
>JAASSE010000344.1 GCA_021768055.1 Gammaproteobacteria bacterium
AACGGTTGATACGTCTAACCCTTTTATTGCGCGCGATATTCCGACCCCGGATGAAAGCCTCGTCGTGATTCGCTTCAAGGATCCGACGAAATTCAATACCGACTTCCCGTTTTTGCTCAGCATGATTCCGAATTCATTCATGTCGCGCCGCAACAGTATCGTTGTTCCGGGCGGCAAGATGGGTATGGCCATGGAATTGATCCTGACACCGATCATCCACGACATGATCGAGAAAGCGAAAAAAACCAGGTAAGGTCGGAAAGAATCGTATATAAAACTAAAGGCCGGTTGTTACCGGCCTTTTTTATTTATCAAACCAATGCTTGGCTGTTCAGTTAACACAGCGCTTACAGGTAAAAGCTGGCGGGATCGATTCCAAAAGAACCTGGGTCAAGGCCACGATATATTACCAGCGGTTCTGCATCTTCTTCAGGTGGCTCCATCAGATCAATAACTTTATATTCGGAAAAGGGTTGTTTCTTTTTATCCAGTACCAGCATGACTTTCGGACTCATGCGCCGGGTTTTGTTCTGCGAGGTAACAATGCCGACTTCACCGGAATGCATTTCTACCAGTGAACCGGTCGGAAAGGCCCCCATGCATTGAAGGAACTGCTCTACCAGTTCATCCTGAAAATACTTGTTGCGCCAGTTATAGATTTCCTGCAATGCAGCATAAGCTGATACCGGATCCCCATAAGGGCGTTTGCTGGTCATCGCATCATAACAATCGATGATCGCCGCCATGCGTCCGTACACGGGTGTCTCCAGGCCGACAAGGCCACCGGGATAGCCGCTACCATCGAAACGTTCATGGTGAGTCAGGGCGATATTTATAATGTCAGCGTTGAGACCTTTTATCTTTGAAAGAATATCAACACTGTGGGCAACATGGCTTCTGGCAACACGGAACTCATCATCGGTCAACGCGCCGCTTTTGTTCAGAATGGCCTCCGGTACTCTCATTTTGCCCACATCCATTAATAACAGGCCAATGGCAACTGTTCTCAAGTCATCTTTGGGCAGGCCCATGTGACGACCAAATGCAGCCGCAATCGCACAGTTATCTACCGAATGCGCATAGGTATAGACTTCCTTTTGCCGCATGTGTGTTAACCACATCATCGCCTCGGGGTTGCGTATCACACTGTCGAGTATGGGTTCAACGATTTCTTTTATGGTTTTGTAATCAAGACTCTTACCCCTCTTGACGTCTTCCATGATGTCAGCGATTTTTCTGGAAGCCTCATCAATTGCCTTGCGCGCCATCGGCATTTCTTCGCCTGCAGTTTTGGTGTTGACGTATTCGAACTCGCACTCACCATCCTGAAGAAAACGCTCCAGCTTCTTGTTGGTTTTGTACTTGGAAATACCGTGCGTGTGATCATCTGCATCGATGCCTCTGTCGAGGTCGATGTATACATGCTCACAGTATTTTTTCAGCAGCATGATTTCATCATCGTCCCTGACAAGAAAACCCTGCAGCAGAAAAGGTGTATCGAGCCAGGGCCGGTCAAGGTTGGATACATACATGCCCTGCTTTAGTAAAAGCGTACTGATTTTCTTCTCGTTTCGAGCTTCCATAGATAACGCTATTAACTGTAAATATTTACTGAAAGGTCTGTCTGACGCTTATTGTTTGGTTAATTTTTAGTCAAACTTTAGGTAAATTATAGTCGGCTCTGAGTGATATGCTTCCTAAAGAGCCGCTCATTTGTAGCCACGAAGGCGGTAAACTCGACGCATGTATAGCCTGATTGACAGCCATTGCCACCTGGACTTCGAAGAGTTTGATTCAGACAGGGACCGCGTCATCGATAACGCGGCACAAAACGGCATCACGGACATCATCATCCCCGGCGTGAAATCATCCACATGGTCACGCATCAGTGAGCTGTGCGATACCCATGCACATTTGCATGCCTGTTACGGTTTGCATCCCTACCTTGCCAATGAACACCGTGATGAAGATCTCGACCTGTTGCTTGCGTGGTTGGTTCAGCATGACTGTGTCGCGGTCGGCGAGTGCGGACTTGACTATCGCAGGGAGCAGGCAGACAAGCACTCGCAGATGAAGTATTTCGAAGCACAACTTGGTATTGCGGCAGAACTGGAGAAACCGGTAGTGATTCACTCCGTGTATGCCACCGAGGATGTGATACTCACGCTGAAAAAATATCCCGGCCTGCGCGGCATGGTGCACAGTTACTCCGGCAGTTATGACCAGGCACTGGCATTAATCGACATGGGTTTTTACATCAGTATCGGCGGTTCGATCACTTTCGATAATGCGCGCAAAATACGCGCAACCGCGAGCGAGATTCCGTTAGCTTCGATCCTGCTTGAAACCGATGCGCCGGATCAGCCGGATGCCGACCACTTCAACCAGCGCAATGAACCCGCCTACCTGGTCAACATACTCGAATGTTTAACTGAGTTACGAACTGAATCGATCGAGGAAATTGCAGAGCAGACATCGATCAACGCAAGATCACTGTTTGGGCTTTAGACTAGC
>JAASSE010000078.1 GCA_021768055.1 Gammaproteobacteria bacterium
AAAATATGAACTCGTTGTGATGGGTCCGTCTGGTGCATCATCCGGTGGTGCGGCAGGCGTACATGCACTGGCTACATCTTACGATTATACCGTTGAGGCCATGTTGTCTTATTTGAAGCTGCTCGAACCGGAAGGACTGTTGAGCATTACCCAGTGGACCAGCACGCCAGCACGTGGAAATCTGAAACTGTTTTCAACCGCGGTGATTGCGATGAAGAAATCCGGGATCAGCAGCCCCGGCAACAACATTGCGTGGATTCGCAGCTGGAATACTGCAACGCTGTTAATCAAGAACTCGCCGTTGACAGCTGAAGAAATAAACAAGGTGCGCAGCTTCAGTCAATCCCGTGGCTTTGATCTGGCATGGTTGCCTGGTATTAGCCAGAATGATACCAACCGGTTTCAGCTGTTGCAGGAACCGGTTTTTTATCTTGCCGCTGAAGCCATCTTGAATGATCCAGAGAACGGTTTCAGACAGGAATACAAATACGATATACAGGCTGCCACCGACAACATTCCATATTTCAATAATTATTTCAGATGGTCGAGCATGAAGGAGTTGCTGTCATTACCGGGGCAGGCAGGCATATCCATGATAGGTGTTGGTTATCCAACATTACTGGTAACCCTGGTGCAGGCTGCTATTGCTGCAATCGTGCTGATATTGCTGCCTTTGCTGTTTGTAAAAACAGACAAAAAGAAATATGAAGACAAGCGTTGGCATATTGTTATTTACTTTATGGCAATCGGGCTGGCGTTTCTGTTTATTGAGATTGCCTTTATCCAGAAGTTCACCCTGATACTCAGCCAGCCACTGTACGCCGTTGCTGTTGCCTTGTGCGCTTTCCTGATTTTTTCGGGCCTGGGTAGTCTTTATGTCCAGCGTCGTCTGAAGACTGAAACTGTTTCTGTTATGCCGGCCATATTGCGTCGTTCCGTTATGCTAATAGGGTTGATCACGGTGCTTTACATCGTGCTGTTGCCGCTGATCAGCAGCACCATCATGGCATTGCCTGAATTTGCCCGGATACTTTCAGCTTTCGTTATTGCGGCACCGCTTGCCTTCGTTATGGGTATGCCGTTCCCGATAGGGCTTGAAGCAATGCAACAGACCAGTCCGCACTTCATGCCCTGGGCGTGGGGAATTAATGGTTGTGCCTCGGTACTGAGCGCAATCCTTGCTGTTCTGCTCGCGATGGAAATCGGTTTTAGCGGCGTAATGTTGCTGGCATGCTTGCTGTATATCGCTGCCTGGATCAGCCACAGGCAGATCAAGGGGTTGAATATGCAGTCATACTAAAGGAGTCATTTTTTACCTGCGCCGATAACCGTCTTAAACGCCTCTGACAGTTCACCGCGTCCCGCCCTGTCGATTATTTCTTCGGTGGTCTCGGCTATTTCGGCAAGCGGCCCGCTTAGGAATACCATGCCCAGCTCAAGCGTTGCGTGAATATCTGCGATCGGGTTCTCTTTGTTCGGATGTTCCGGTGACAGGAATACCATCTGGATCTCATCGACATCGGAAGGCATCGACTCACAGCCGCCGCCGGGTGCAACATAGGCGAATAATTCCTCATGGTTGTTGAAAGTTACGCTCTCTTCCTTGAAATCGTTATCGTCACTCTTGACAGTGAATTCAATGGTCATGGGCTTCATAACAGGCTCCTCCGGCTAATTGTCACGCGTACACATAATTAATCATAATTCAGGCTGATGAATCATTTATTGATATTAAGCATAAAGTTGATCAGGAAAAAGAAATATCATCCTGAACGTTTTATCCATCACTATCATACGCTATGGTAATCCAAACCAGGCTGTACACCGGGTTAAGCTATATATGCTGGCCCGGCCTTGGATACAGTCTTTGCCGATGAAGGATATGACCGTTTATGGGGACGCTATTAGATAGCAGGTATGTAACCTGGAAATTACCAATATGAAGCCACGTGGAGCGGTCGCATGCGGCCATGCGGAAACTGCAAAAGCGGCAGAGTTGATATTAAAAGAAGGTGGTAACGCGTTTGATGCTGTTCTCGCTGCCTTCCTGACAGCATGCGTGGCCGAGCCGGTGCTGGCATCACTGGGCGGGGGCGGTTTTTTGCTTGCGCACACAAATGGTCAGCGTGATGTTATCTATGATTTCTTTGCGCAGACGCCGCAGCATCCATTGGCTGAAGGTGAGCTGGATTTCTATCCTATCCACGCGGATTTCGGCACCACCAAGCAGGAATTCCATATCGGCCTGGCATCGATCGCAACGCCTGGCGCGGTAAAAGGTGTTTTCAGGATACACAAGGACATGGGCTCGATGCCGATGACGGAACTGGCGCAGCCGGCTATCGAGGCGGCAAGAAACGGAACAGTGCTGAATGCATTGCAGGCTTCTATCTTCAAGATCATTTCACCGATACTGGTCGCTACCCCGGAAGCCAGGGAGATTTATCAGAGTAAAACCAGTCCGGGGTCACTCATCGCCGAGGGTGAATGCCTGCAGCAATCCCACGTTGCTGATTTTCTCGAAGTGCTGGCTATTGAGGGCAGTGACCTGTTTTATAAAGGCGAGATCGCGCAATTGATTTGCGAACTCAATGCGCATGGCGGTGGCCAGCTGACGCTAAAGGATCTGTCGGATTATGAGGTAATGCTGAGAAATCCTGTCAGCATGAACTACCAGCAGCACCGGGTATTGACCAACCCGGCGCCATCCTGCGGTGGCACCTTGATTGCATTCGCCTTGAGCTTGCTGGAGCACGCAAATATCAACCAGTACCGCTTCGGCTCGCATCAACACCTGAAACTGCTTGCTGAAACCATGAGGCTGACCAACGAGGCGCGCTTTGATGCATTTTCAAATGCGAGCAGTGAAGAGGCATTGCGTCAATTGCTCGATGTAAATCTGTTGAATACATACCGCGAAAAAATAGCGGGTAACGCGCGCGCATTAAGAGGCACCACACATATCAGCGTGATGGACAATCAGGGCAACGTGGCCGCACTCACGGCCAGTAATGGGGAAGGCTGTGGTCATATGGTCCCTGATACCGGCGTGATGTTGAACAACATGCTGGGCGAGGAAGACCTGAATCCCGATGGTTTCTTCTGCTGGCCTGCAAACAGGCGCATGACTTCAATGATGGCGCCAACGCTGGTAATGTCGCCGAACGGCAGCAAACTCAGTCTGGGCTCCGGCGGCTCCAACCGGTTACGCACAGCCATTCTGCAGGTGTTGAGCAACGTGATAGATTTTGACATGCAGCTGCACGAGGCGATCAATCAGCCGCGTATCCATTTTGAGAACAGTCTGCTCAGTATCGAGCCAGGTTATGACAGGGAGGTAATCGCTGCATTATGCGGGGACTACGCAGAGAACAAGTTGTGGGAGGAGCAAAACCTGTTCTTTGGCGGTGTGCATGCGGTTACAGAATATCAGGGCAGCTTCGATGGTGCCGGTGATCAACGTCGCGGTGGAGTTGCGCTCGTGGTTGAGTAGCTGGCAAGGTGTATGCGGAGAAAACAGTTTGCCATGAGTTTGGATAAAAAATAACCAGTTACCAAAACGAGTGTAAAGTATCCCGAATTTTGTCAGGCAAACTTACATATTTTCAGGTACACAAAATACCGTAATACACGTAACATATTGAAAAATAGGTATAATGAATTTCAAGGCGCGAATTATGCATGAAAGCTACTGATACCGTTCATGTTATGAAAGGGAGGTGTCCGAAATGAGCATAATTATCGAATTGTTTGTAGTGGCTTACCTGGCAGCCATAGTACTGGTGTCCATGTTATTCATTGTCTGGCTGATGTCACTGTTGTTCGACTTCGATCGGTCTGGCACAAAGGCGCCACAGCAGCAAGCGCACAGGCACATGTGATCAACAGGCCTGGCTCTTTATCACTCATCCAGGCGTTTCAGCTTCAGTTCCCGAAAATCAAAACCCTGTTTCAGCCTGGGTTTGATAATTTCAAAATAAGGCGATACATCGAAATCACGTGGTGCGAAAAGGCTGTGGTGCCTGATATGCATGATTTCCTTCTGATAACGCTTTCCTTGCCGGCTTTCTCGCTGTTGTAATTCGATATCAGGCAGTATCGGGTATTTGATTGACTGGAACGCTTCGGCGATCAACGAAGAGCAGATCGCCCGTGTCGGGTCGCCGCTGCCGAACGCCAGCATGCGACGTTTCCAGCTTCCGGGAACTGGCGGTGTCGTGATGAAATAGCGCGCCAGGTCAAATATGTTTTTCAGATCATACTTATGCCCCCTTCTGTCGATGACGTGTTGCAGAACTGCGTCAATTTCCTCATCACTCACGCCAACGGGCCTGCAGATGCGGGTATGGACAGTTGCATAATCACTCAAGGGTACAGCGCGCACACCATCAACAACATCGGCTTCAATCAGGTTGAGCATTTCACCGTTTTCATTTGACTGGTTGATGACATCGCCGACGTAGATTGCAGCATGTGACCAGCTTGATTGCGTGAGGTATTTGATAGCACTGCTGAGCCGGCTGGTTCCTTCCACCAGCAGTACATCACCTTTTTTCAGACTGGCGGAAAGTTCACCCGGCCTGGATGTTCCCGGTCTGAGTACATCGCGTGGTTCTGACAGATACCGTGCCAGCACGGCCCCGATTTTTCTGAACATGATGTGATTCCGTCTTGGAGCAATTAAATCCTGTTATATTAGAATAACCTAGTATTTTTCACTTATTTAAATAATTAATTACCAGTTTTGATTCTCATGGTTTTCGAGGTTAAATTAATCAAGGCATCGGTGAATTAGGGCGAGGAGATGAAATGTGCGTGACCCCATGTTTAACATCTGATAGGTATGTTTGTGTGTAAAATGTTTATTCTATGGACGAACAATCGTATACAGAACAGATCGATGAGCAGGTAGAACGCGGCAATTATCATGCCGCGATCAATATTGCGATCTCCGGCTTGAATCATCACCGCAGAAACAATGACCAGGAAGGCGTGGACAGGTTTATCCAGATCATAAAAGACATCGTTGCAAAGCTTGAACAGGAGTTCGGTAGCAGTAATAGTGCTTGAGTATTAATTATTATCCCCGCTACTTGTAATATCCTCGGTCAAGGCAAATAACAAGCCCTTTTCAACCCAGATCCTGACTTTGATGCCTTTGGCATAGACGTCGAGCGGTTTCTCGCCTTTATCCAGGCTCGGCAGCTTGTTAAAAACGGATTCATCGTATTCAAGCTGATACAGCGTTTGCAGTCGATCACTGCCTGGCTTGCTGGCTCTCAGCTGTGCTGCAGTAATACCCTGAACGGAACAGTAACGGCCGCCGAGCAGTTCGAGTCTGGATTGTTTGAACAGGCTGCTTTCGACTGGTACAAAATCAAGCTTGTCAAAATAGTCCCTGACGTCCTGTAGCTTGTCGGTTGAAACTTCCAGCGGTTTCATCTTGAGGTGGTTTTTTGCAACCTCTTCTGCAATCAAACGCGGCATGTTTTTTACTTCATCGATAAATACAGGTGTCAGTAGGAAGGCGAGCAGGAATGCGGCCAGGGCGCCTGCAACTGTCCAGGGCAGGATCCTGACAGCTATTTTTTGCGGCCTGATCTCTTCAGCTGCACGCATCATGGACTCGAGCTCGTGAATTTGTGTTTCATCAAGCTCGATATTTCCAATATGTTCGCGTACTGTCTGTTTCAATTGCTTTTTCATGTGCCATAACCTCCGTTACCAACATCAATATCCATGGCAGCTTTTATCCTTGTGCGCAAACGGTGTATTCGTGACAATACCGTGCCTCGTGGCATTGCCAGCAGTTCTGCAATTTCGCTGGTTGAGCATTCCTCAACCGCCCAGTAATACAGAATTTCACGTTCGGTAGTATCGAGCATGTCCCAGACAACGGTGATGTCATGTTCGGCGATGACAA